>JALZOI010000124.1 GCA_030857245.1 Myxococcota bacterium | reverse complement strand
GGCGCGGCGGACGCCGGCGACGCGGGCCGCAGCTCGCCGCGCCGGCCGCGTGCGCAGTCCCGCTACGGCGGGCTGATCGCGTACGGCGGCTCGTTCGGCACCGGGCTGCTCGCGCGCTCGCCGCTCGCGGACGTCGACTTCCTCGTCTACGAGGCGACCGTCAACGCGCGTGGCGCCATCTACGCGCGCGTCCCGCTCGGCGAGCTCGGGCCGGTGCACGTGTTCGCGACGCACTTCTCGCCGGGTGGCGCCGAGCAGGTCCCGCAGGTCGACGAGCTCGTCGCGTGGGTGGCGCACAAGGCGCCGCGCGGCGAGCCCGCGATCCTGCTCGGCGACCTCAACACCGCGCCCGGCTCGTCGCTGTTCCGCACGATCCTCGGCGCCGGCTTCCGCGAGCCCGATCCGCTCGATCGGCGCGGCACGTTCGGCGGTGGCCTTGGCACCGGCGAGATCTCCGAGTCCGGCGGACGCATCGATCACATCCTCGTGCGCGACCTCGACGCGCCGGTCGCGTCGCGGCGCATCCTCGACGCCCCGATCACGATCGCCACCACCGCCGCCACCGCCACCGGCACCGCCACCGTCGCCGTCAAGACGACGCTCTCCGATCACTTCGGCGTGCTCGCGACGATCGAGCCGCGCCACCCGTGACGCCGCGGTCAGCGACGCGGGGTCGGCTTCGCCTTCGGCGTCGCTGCCGCCTTGGCCTTGGCCTTGGCCTTCGCCTTGGCGGACACCTTCGGCGCCGGCTTCTCGACGAACCAGAACTCGTCCTCGGTCTCGCCGATCACCGCCTGCTTGCCCGCGATCGCCGCGATGTGGCTCGCGAACGCGAGCAGCTTGTCGTGGTCGATGCCCGGGCCGACGACGCTGTAGCGCTCGAGGATGTGATCGCCCTCGCGCATCGTGTCACCGGCGACGGTCAGCCCGTCGATCGACGCACGCCAGCGATCGCCGCGGTTGCCGGCCGGCAGGTGCGCGACGACGCCGAGCTGCTTCGCCGTCGCCTTGAGCGCGAGCAGCACCTCGCCGTGGGTCGCGAACCGGGACTGGCCCGGCCGCGTGGAGCCGGGGCGGATCTCGAAGCGGTCGCTCATCGGTCCTCCGTCAGGTCACCGTACGCATCGGGGCGCCGGTCACGATAGAACTGCCAGGTCCGCCGCACCTCCTCGATCAGATCGAGGTCGAGCTCCGCGACGACGAGCTCGTCGTTGTCTTCGCTGCCGCACGCGACGATCTGGCCACGCGGATCCACGAAGTACGAGTTGCCGTAGAACTTGCCGATGTTCCACGGCGCCTCGGTGCCGACGCGGTTGATCGCGCCGACGAAGTAGCCGTTCGCCACCGCGTGCGCCGGCTGCTCGATCTTCCACAGGTGCTGCGAGAGCCCCGCGACGGTCGCCGACGGGTTGTAGACGATCTCCGCGCCGTTGAGGCCGAGCGCGCGCGCGCCCTCGGGGAAGTGGCGGTCGTAGCAGATGTAGACGCCGACCTTGGCGTACTTCGTCTGGAACACCGGATAGCCGAGGTTGCCGGGCCGGAAGAAGTACTTCTCCCAGAACCCGCTGGTCTGCGGGATGTGCGTCTTGCGGTACTTGCCGAGGTAGCTGCCGTCGGCGTCGAGCACGGCCGCGGTGTTGTAGTAGACGCCGGCCTGCTCGCGCTCGTAGAGCGGCACGACCATCGCCATCCCGTACTTCGCCGCGATCGGCGCGAGCCGCTCGACCGTCGGACCGGGGACGGCCTCGGCGGCGTCGTACCAGCGCTTGTCCTGGCCCGGGCAGAAGTACGGCCCGTTGAAGATCTCCTGCAGGCAGAGGATCTGGACGCCCTGCTTGCCGGCGTCGTGGATCATCGGCAGGTGCTTCTCGAGCATCGCCGCCTGGATCTCGGCGACGCTCCTCGACTCGTCGTTGATCGGATTGGAGGCCTGGATCAGGCCACTGAGAACCTTGCGTGCCATGACCGGCCTCCTCAGTTGGTGACGAGCGTCGACGTTTCCTGCGCGATGTCGCCCTTCCAGGTCTCGACATCCTTCGCGGTCGCCTTGCCGCCGCTCTTCGACGCGCGCGCGGCTTCCTTGGCGTCGCGCGCCGCCTTCTGGCGCTCGACGAGATCGTGGTGCGTCGTGAAGTACGGCAGGCTCTTGCCGATGAGCTCGCGGAGGTTGGTGAACTTCGAGTCCGTCATGAACTTGCCGAGCTCTTCCTTGAGCTCGCTGATGATCTCGTAGCCGCGGAGCATCGCGCCGGTGCAGACCTGCACGGTCGACGCGCCGAGCAGGAAGAACTGCGCGGCGTCGGAGCCGGTCTCGATGCCGCCGATGCCGCTGATCTCCACGCCAGGGTTCGCGCGCGCGACCTCCATGACCTGGCGCAGCGCGATCGGCCGCACCGCCTGCCCGGAGTAGCCGCCCGGCACGCTGTGACCCTCGACGGTGGGCAGCGGGCGCAGCGTCTTGAGATCGACGCCGGTGACCGAGAGGATCGTGTTGATCATCGCGATGCCGTCGGCGCCGGCGCGCAACGCGGCCCCCGCCGGGACGGTCGGGTTGCCGACGTTGGGCGTCATCTTCGCCCACACCGGGATCCGCGCGACCTCCTTCACCCAGCCGACGACCTGCTCGACGATGTCGGGGTTCTCGCCCATCGCCATGCCCATCTTGCGCTCGGGCAGGCCGTGCGGACACGACAGGTTCATCTCGAAGCCGTCGACGCCGGTCTCCTGGACCTCGCGCGTGATCTGCTGCCACGCGTCCTTGTTGAGCTCCTCCATGATCGACGCGATCAGGATCTTGTTCGGATACTGCTTCTTGAGCTGCCGCAGATCGTCGAGCCAGTCGGCGTACGGGCGATCGCTGATCAGCTCGATGTTCTGGAAGCCGATGACCTCCTCGCTCTGGCGGCCGCGATGCTTCGCGTAGCGCGGCGCGGTGTTGATGACCTTGCTCGCGTCGAGCGAGAACGTCTTGCAGACCATGCCGCCCCAGCCGAGGTCGTACGACCGCGCGATGACCTTGCCATTGGTGCCCGGCGGGCCCGACCCGAGGACGAACGGGTTCTCGAACTTCATGCCATTGACGATGATGGACAGATCAACAGTCACGTCGCCTCCAGGGGGGTGCGGGGTCGGCTAGCAGCGAATCGAAGTGGCTAACATAGGCCGCGTGAGGGGTTCAACAGGGGTCTCGTGACCGGAAAGTTTCCACGTCCGCGCAGGCACGACAACGCAAACGCGGGCTGCGCGCTCGTCGAGATCCGGGTGACATCGAGCCATGCGCGGGTACGGGTGGGCAGCGGAGTCGGCGCGACGGCTGGGCCGCAACCAGCGCGGGCCGCTCGGCGACGGCAGCGTGACGAGCCGGACGTCGCCCACCGCGATCGACGACACGCCTGGCGTGCGGTGTCGGTGGGACTCGCCCATGCGTGTGGGATCCGAACCGACGACACGCTGTGTGCTGGCGCGACGCGACGAGCGGTCAAGTCGGCGATGGTGCGAGCTGGCGCGCCGACCTCGCGGAGGTCGGCCTCCGCTGACGAGGAACGTGGTCGAACGCTTGTCGGGCTCGCGCAGATCAGCGATCGTGATGGGATGTGCCGCGGTCGTCTCGCCATGCTCGTGGGCCTGCTCGGAGGCATCCCGGCGTGCGACCTGGTCTTCTCCCTCGAGGCGCCCCCGCCCCCGGCCGAGCCGACCGACTGGCGCGTGATCGCGTCCGGTGACGATCACAGCTGCGCGATCCAGCACGAGGGCTCGCTGTGGTGCTGGGGCGCCAACAGTGAGGGTCAGCTCGGCGACGAGACGTCGAGCAATCGCAACGTCCCCACGAGAGTGGGCTCCGCGCTCGACTGGGAGACCCTGAGCGCGGCGTCGCTCGGGACCTGCGCCGTCAAGCACGATGGCTCGGGCTGGTGCTGGGGCGACAACGACGCGGGCCAGGTCGGCGTCGGTGACAACGACGACCGCAACCGCCCGATCGAGGTGCTGCCAGGCGCGACCTGGCGGACGCTCGTGCGCGCGCTCCGCCACGCGTGCGGCGTCCAGCTCGACGGTACGCTGTGGTGCTGGGGCAGCGACAGCAACGGGCAGCTCGGGCGCTCGGATGCCGACGACGCCACGCGCGTGCCGATCCAGATCGCACCCGAGCGGGGCTGGGCGAGCGTGGCCGCGGGCCCGAAGCACACCTGTGCGGTGGCCACCGAGGGCACGCTGTGGTGCTGGGGCAGCAACGGGGACGGGGCGCTCGGCACCGGGGGAACGTCGACGCAGCTGCCGGTCCAGGTGGGCCGCGAGTCCGACTGGCGGCTGGTGACCTCGGGCGGTGATCACACGTGCGCCGTGCGCGGCGTCGACACGGCCTACTGCTGGGGCGCGAACGCCGAGGGTCAGCTCGGAGATCAGACCCGGCAGCAGCAGCCCGAGCCAACGCTCCTCGCGCGCGCGTTCGTGACGCTCAGCGCGGGCGCCCAACATACCTGCGGCCTCGGCGCGACCGGCGAGCTGTGGTGCTGGGGCCGCGACGAGCGCGGCGCGCTGGGGATCGGGAGCGCGACCGGCGAGAGCTATCCCGATCCGCGTCCGCTGGAGGGAGCGTGGCTCGCCGTCGGCGCGGGCAAGAGCCACACCTGCGCGATCGCGGTGGGCGGCGCCCTGCTGTGCGCGGGCACCAACGGGGAGGGCCAGCTCGGCGATGGCACCGGTGGTGCGCGCGAGGTCCCCGTCCAGGTGCCCGGAACGTACCGCGCGGTGAGCACCGGCCTCGCCCACACGTGCGCGACGCACGCCGACGGGGTCGATTGCTGGGGCTTCAACAGCAGCGCGGAGCTCGCCGATAGCTCGCGGCTCCCGAAGCAGACGCCGCAGCGCGCGTCGGCGGTGAGCGGCACGCCGCTCGCGGCGAGCGAGCACAGCTGCGTGCTCGCCGGCGGCACGCTGGCGTGCTGGGGCGGCAACCGTCACGGACAGATCGGCAACGACCGGACGGGCGCCGTGGTGCTGCCGGCGGCGACCGTCCCGGGCTCGTTCACCGCGGTCGATGGCGCGCTCCACACGTGCGGGCTCGCCGGGACGTCGCTGGCGTGCTGGGGCCGCAACGGCGGCGGCGAGCTCGGGCTCGGGGACACGCTGCAACGCAGCACGCCGACCGCGATCCCGAGCTTCGCGTTCGAGGCGTTCTCGACGGGTGGCGGGTACACGTGCGGGATCCGCGAGGGTGTGGGCGACGGCGACGTGCTGTGCTGGGGCTACAACGGCAACGCGCAGCTCGGCGATGGTTCGGTCGTGTCGCGGCTCACGCCGACGACCGTCGCGGGGAGCTACAAGGCCGCGGTCGTCAGCGCGGGCGAGATCCACACGTGCGCGATCACGGCCGCCGGCGTGCTCGCGTGCTGGGGCAACGGTGCTCGCGGCCAGCTCGGCACCGGGACCCTCAGCTCGCAGCGCACGCCCGTCGTGGTGTCGACCGGCTGGACGCGCGTGACGGCCGGCAGCCGACACACGTGCGGCATCCGCGACGACGACACGCTGCAGTGCTGGGGCGCCAATGGCGTGGGTCAGCTCGGCGATGGCACCCGCGCCGATCGGCTGAGCCCCACGCCGGTCCTCCCGGCGCTGCGCTGGAAGGCCGTCCACGCCCGCTCCCTCCACACCTGCGCGATCACGCTCGCCGACGAGCTCTACTGCTGGGGCGCGAACGAGTACGGCCAGCTCGGTAGCGGTGGTGCGTGGCGGCCGAGCATGGCCCCCGTCGCACCGGGGGGAACGGTCGCGCCATGATGGCGGTCGTGGGATCACGACGGTGATGCGCGGCCCGACCTCGCGCCGGACGGCGTGCGGGCTCGGCCTCGTGGGCCTCGTGGGCCGCGCTGGCCTGGCGGGATGTGACCTGCTGCTGCTCCCCGATCCCCCGCCGACGCCGCCGGCATGCGCTCGAGTGCTTCGGCGAGGATCGCCGCGGCCAGCTCGGTGATGGCGACGGCACCACCACCGCGGGCACCTGGCGCGCGGTCGCCGCGGGTGCCGAGCACACATGCGCGATCGACCTGACCGACCGGCTGAGCTGCTGGGGCGCGAATGGCGCACGTGTGCGATCGAGGTCGGGCAGCAGCTGTGGTGCTGGGGCGAGAACCTGTTCGGTCAGACCGGCGATGGCTCGGCGTGGGATGCGCAGCTCACGCCGGTGCGCTGAGCGGGTGCGGCGCGGGTGGGAATCTGCGCCCCCCGACGCCGGGCTGTGGTAACCGTAGCGGTCCCATGGCGACGAAGACGATCGGACACTGGATCGACGGCAAGGTCTACGAGCGCGCGGCGGAGCGCCACGGAGACGTGTTCAACCCCGCCACCGGCGAGGTCCAGGCGCAGGTCGCGCTCGCGACGCCGGCCGTCGTCGACGAGGCCGTCGAGTCCGCCTGGCAGGCCTCGCAGTCGTGGCGTTCGGTCTCGATCGCGAAGCGCACGAAGGTGCTGTTCGCGTTCCGCCAGCTCGTCGACAAGCACCAGCACGAGCTCGCGAAGCTGCTGACGCTCGAGCACGGCAAGGTCACGGGCGACGCGCTCGGCGAGGTCAACCGCGGCCTCGAGGTGATCGAGTTCGCGTGCGGGATCGCGGACCTCGCGAAGGGCGAGTACTCCGAGAACGTGTCGACCGAGGTCGACTCCTACTCGATCCGCCAGCCGCTCGGTGTCGTGGCCGGCATCACGCCGTTCAACTTCCCGGCGATGGTGCCGATGTGGATGTACCCGCTCGCGATCGCGTGCGGCAACACGTTCATCCTCAAGCCGAGCGAGCGCGACCCGTCGTGCGCCAACTTCTGCGCCGAGCTGTTCGCCCAGGCCGGCCTGCCCCCCGGCGTGTTCAACGTGGTCCACGGGGACAAGGTCGCCGTCGACCGGCTGCTCGCGCACCCGAAGGTCTCGGCGATCTCGTTCGTCGGCTCGACGCCGATCGCGCAGTACATCTACGAGACCGGCACGAAGCACGGCAAGCGCGTGCAGGCGCTCGGCGGCGCGAAGAACCACATGATCGTGCTCCCCGACGCCGACATGGAGCTCGCCGCGGACGCCGCGGTCTCGGCGGCGTACGGCTCGGCCGGCGAGCGCTGCATGGCGATCTCGGTCGTGGTCGCGGTCGGCAACGCGGCCGACAAGCTGATCCCGATGATGAAGGAGCGGATCGGCAAGCTGAAGGTCGGCGACGGCCTCGAGGCCGGCTCCGAGATGGGGCCGCTGATCAACAAGGCGCACCGCGACAAGGTCGCCGGCTACGTCGACGCCGGCGTCGCGGAGGGCGCCACCCTGGTGTCCGATGGCCGGACGCTCTCCGTGACCGGCCGGCCGAATGGCTTCTTCCTCGGGCCGTGCCTGTTCGACAACGTCACCCCGGAGATGTCGATCTACAAGGACGAGATCTTCGGCCCGGTGATGGGCGTGACCCGCGCGGCCACGTACGACGAGGCGATCAAGCTCGTGAACTCGAACCCGTACGCGAACGGCGTCGCGATCTTCACGAACGACGGCGGCGCGGCGCGCAAGTTCCAGCACGAGGTCGAGGTCGGCATGGTCGGGATCAACGTCCCGATCCCGGTGCCGATGGCCTACTACTCGTTCGGCGGCTGGAAGGCCTCGCTGTTCGGCGACCACCACATCTACGGCCGCGACGGCGTGCACTTCTACACGCGCACCAAGGCCGTCACGTCGCGGTGGCCCGACCCGCGGCACCGCGGCGTCGATCTCGGCTTCCCGCAGAACCGCTGAGCGGACCGGATCCACGTGCCACCGGCGATCGCGACGACGTACGCCCGTGACGGTGGCTCCGCGGTGCCACCGGAAGCGATGCACCCGGGTGTCCGGTGACTGACGACGCCTCGCTCCCGACGCGGGCGGAGCGTCAGCAGCTGCTGGTCCGGCTCGAGGCCTGGCTCGAGCGCCCCATGCTCGTGCTCGGCGTGATCTGGCTCGCGCTGCTGATCATCGAGCTCACGATGGAGCTGCCAACCGTGCTGGCCCACGTGGCCACCGGCATCTGGATGATCTTCATCGCGGACTTCGCGATCCGGATCGCCCTCTCGAACGATCGCTGGGGGTACTTGCGGCACAACTGGCTCACCGTGATCTCCCTGCTGGTGCCGGCGCTCCGCGTGTTCCGGGTCGCTCGCTTCGTGCGCGTGCTGCGCGCGAGCCGCGCGATCCGCGGCGTGCGCGCGACGCGGCTGATCACGACGTTCGGCCGGGCCCGGCGCAGCATCCACGCGCTGCTGGCGCGCCGGCACGCGGTCGGGTACGTCGCGTCCTTGACGGTGGCGGCCACGCTGCTCGGCGCCGCCGGCATGCTCGCGTTCGAACGCGAGGGCGCCGCCGCTGCAGGGTTCGACGGCTACCCGCACGCCCTGTGGTGGACGGCGATGTTGCTGACGACCATGGGCAGTGACGTCTGGCCGGTGACGACGGAGGGCCGCGCGCTCTGCCTCCTGCTCAGCATCTACGGCTTCGCGGTCTTCGGGTACCTCACCGCGACGATCGCATCGTGGCTGGTCGGCAAGGACCGCGCGACGCTCGCGCCGCGACCGCCCGAGACCGCGACGGCGACGGCGACGGCCCCGGCGGCGGACACGCCGGCGTGAACACGCGCGGCGGGGCGCGGCGCAAACGAGCGAGTGTGCGCGCCGGGCTCGCGAAGCACAGGTCGTCGGCGCTCAGGAGCTCGACGACGAGCCTGCGATCCGGATCGTGAAGCCCGCGTCCTCGTCGTTCGGCAGCTTCTCGGGTGCGAGCCCGTGCGGCGGCGTCCACCGCGGTCGCTCGATCGTCAGCTGCTGCACGGTCTCGGCGAGCCAGTGCGCACGCTCGCGGACCTCGGCACTCGACGGCCGCGCGGCGGCGTTGCTCGCGAGCATGCTGTCGATCAGCGCGGTGAGCTCGAGCGGCGCGTGCGGGCACCAGTCCACCGCCTGCACGACCGGGCTCGGCCAGCAGCCGGTCAGCGCGCGGAACGCGATCACGCCGAGCGCGTGGACGTCGTCGCGGGCATCGATCGCGGCGGTCGCGCCGGTATCGGTCGTCAGCGCATCGTCCCAGTGCCGCACGCAGACGGAGAGCGACCGGTACGGCGTACGCACGACCGCGTCGGCGTCGAGCCGGCGATGCACCACGCCGCGCGCGTGCGCGTGGCTCAGCAGGTCGGCGACGTCGCGCAGGATGACGACGAGATCCGCGATCGCGATCGGCCCCTGGCTGAACGTGGTGGCGAGGCTGGTGCCGGCGATGCGCTCGATCGCGGTCCACGGCCGGCGATCGGGCAGCACCCCACACTCGTACACGCGCGGGATCGCCGGGTGCGCGAGGGCCTCGAGCAGGCACGCCGCGCGCAGCATCTGGAACGCGAGCTCGCGCTGAGCGGTCCCGGCGTGGAGCACCTTGAGCAGCACGTTGCGAGGCAGCAGGACGTGGGTCCCGCTGTAGACCGTCGAGGTCTCCTCGTCCACGCACTCCTCACCGATGGTGTAGTCGCCGACACGGTCGCCCGGACTGAAATAATCTCGGCGACTTGCGCGTGGTGCCGGCACTGCCAGCGGAGAGTGCATTCGCCGTGCCTCACGCTCGGGTCACGAAGCTCGCGAGACTGCTGGAGCGCCGCGCGACGTCCGGGGGTCGGACACCTCACCCGCGTTTCCGAATTGCCGTCAGTCGGCCTCAGGGGCCATGTACGCGGACCGCGGAGGCATCGGTGATCGCACCAGGATCCAGTACAAGAACCGCGGCTGAGACGACCGCGGCCCGAGCACCGTAGAGTCGGCGCGTGGAACGGGACCCTGCGCTCTGGAATGCCGACCTCGCCCCGACCCCGTCCGAGCACCGGACGTGGTCGCTCTGGCACGTCGCCGCGCTGTGGGTCGGGATGGCGGTCTGCATCCCGACCTACCTGCTCGCCGCCGACATGATCAAGGCCGGGATGAGCGTCTGGCAGTCGGTGTTCATCGTCGCGCTCGGCAACGTGATCGTGCTGGTGCCGATGATCCTCAACGCGCACCCGGGGACGCGCTACGGCATCCCGTTCCCCGTGTTCGCGCGCGCGGCCTTCGGGGTCCGCGGCGCGAACGTGCCGGCGATCGCGCGCGCGCTCGTCGCGTGCGGCTGGTTCGGCATCCAGACCTGGATCGGCGGCGGCGCGATCTACCTGATCCTCGCGAAGCTCGGCGTGGCCGGCGGCGATGCCCTGCCCGTGCTCGGCATCAACGGCCTCCAGCTCGCTTGCTTCGCGGTGTTCTGGGCGCTCAACGTCTGGTTCATCCACCGCGGCATGGATTCGATCCGGTGGCTGCAGTCGATGGCGGCACCGTTCCTCCTGCTCGCCGGGCTCGCGCTGCTGTGGTGGGCGCTCGACACGCACGGCACCGCGAAGGTGTTCGACCAGCCCGGGCTCGCGGGCGAGGAGTTCTGGTCGGCGTTCGGCCCGTTCCTCACCGGCATGGTCGGCTTCTGGGCGACGCTCGCGCTCAACATCCCCGACTTCTCGCGGTTCTGTCGCTCGCAGCGCGATCAGATCGTCGGCCAGACCATCGCGCTGCCCACGACGATGGCGCTGTTCTCGTTCATCGGTGCGGTCGTGTCGATGGCCACCGGGCTGTGGGATCCCAACGCCGTCCTCGCGTCGTTCTCGTCACCGGTGGTCGTCGTGATCGGGCTCGTCGCGCTCGCGATCGCCACGCTGTCGACCAACATCGCCGCGAACGTCGTCTCGCCCGCGAACGACTTCTCGAACATCGCCCCCGGCAAGATCAGCTTCCGCGTGGGCGGCTACCTCACGGCGGGCATCGGCTTCGCGATCCTGCCGTGGAAGCTGACCAACAACTACGTGTTCGGCTGGCTCAACGGCTACGGCGCCCTGCTCGGCCCGATCGCGGGCATCCTCGTCGCCGACTACTGGCTCGTGCGGCGCCGCGTGCTGATCGTCGATGATCTGTATCGCCGCGGGGGCGCGTACGAGTACCGCAGCGGCTGGAACCACCGCGCGATCGTCGCGCTCGTCCTCGGCGTCGCACCCAACGTCCCGGGCTTCCTCCATGCCGTCGGCGTGCTGTCGTCGGTGCCGGACCTGCTCGCGAGCCTCTACGCGTACACCTGGTTCGTCGGCTTCGTGATCGCCGGCGTGGTCTACACCGTGACGATGCCGAGGCCGCGATGAGGCGCGCGTTCGTCACCGGCGGCTCGGGGTTCCTCGGCAAGCGCCTGATCGCGGCGCTCGTCGAGCGCCAGGTCGGCGTGGTCGCGCTCGCGCGGAGTGACGCCTCGGCTGCCGTCGTGCGCGCCGTCGGTGCCGAGCCCGCGCGCGGCGATCTCGAGGACCGTGCGGCGATGACCGCGGGGATGACCGGCTGTGACGTGGTGTTCCACGCCGCGGCGCACCTCGAGCAGCACGGCGCACTGGCCGACTTCCTGCGGATCAACGTCGGCGGCACCGAGCACGCGCTCGCCGCGGCGCGCGCCGCCGGGGTCCCGCGCTTCGTGCACATCGGCACCGAGGCGGTGCTCGCCGACGGCAAGCCGATCATCGCGGCCGACGAGACGCGGCCGTATCCGGCGAAGCCCGCGGGCCCCTACCCGATCTCGAAGGGCCTCGCCGAGCGCGCGGTGATCGCCGCGAACGGCGCCGGGCTCGCCACCGTCGTGGTGCGGCCGCGCTTCATCTGGGGGCTCGGCGACACGTCGATGCTCGTCAACCTCACCGACGCGGTCCGCCACCGGCGCTTCGCGTGGTTCGGCGATGGCCGCTACCTGACCTCGACGTGCCACGTGGCCAACGTCGTCGAGGGCGCGCTGCTCGCCGCCGAGCGCGGCCGGGCCGGCGAGATCTACTTCCTGACCGACGGACCGCCCGTCGAGTTTCGCTCGTTCATCACCGAGCTGCTGGCGACCCAGGGCATCGACGCGGGCACGCGGCAGGTGCCGCGCTGGATCGCGAGCACGGTGGTGGCGCTGACGAGCTGGATGAAGCAGCCGCCCCTCACGAGGACGGCGCTCGCCCTGGTCTCGCACGAGGTCACGGTCGACGACACCAAGGCGCGGCGCGAGCTCGGCTACGCCGGTGCGGTCACGCGACCGGCCGGGCTCGCCGAGATGCGCGCGGCGGGTGCAGCGGGCACGAGCGGCGCGACCGTCGCGGCGCGCTGAGGTCGCACCGCTGGCGCGTTCCGCGTAGCATCGCGGCATGCGGCACCTGCTCGTGATCTCCCTGCTCGCGGCGTGTGGAGGCAAGGCCCCCGCACCGACGCCGCCGACCACTGGCTCCAGCATCACGAGCGTCGACGCCCCCCACGCATCCGGCGAGCCCGCCGCACCGCCCGCGCCCGCAGCCACCGCTCTCGACGCGACGGTGTGCGCGCACCGTGCCGAGGAGCTCGGGCCGGTCACGCTCGATGCCGCGCAGGCGGGCCTCCGCCGCGGCGCGACCGCGAAGCAGTTCGGCGAGGTCGTGACCTCGAAGGAGCAGCCGATCGAGGTGTGCGGCGTCGCGGGGCAACGCGGGTACCTGACGCGCGTGACGTGCGGCGACGGCTCGAGTGCGTTCGCGGATCCGATGAGCGTCGGCAAGGCGCGGCGCGGCAACGTCGGACCCGGCGGGCTGTGCCGGTCGATCATCGACGTCTACGCCGTGACGTGCCCCGAGGCCGAGTACCAGGTGCACGTCGACATGTACATGTGCGGGCCCGGCGAGTCGTTCATGTGAGGCGCGCCGCGGAGCTTCAGCGCCGCAGCCGGGCGATCTGCCGGCGCCGGAGCTCGGACGGCGCGCGCGGATCGTACTCGGCGTCGCGCAGCTTGCGGCCGAGGATGTCCTCGACGGCGAACGCGGTCCACGCCCGCACGTAGGGCAGCGGGTCGTCGAGGAGCGGCAGCAGCTCGGCGAGCGCGTAGCGCCCGAGCTTGCTGCGCGCGTAGGCCATCGCCGCGGTGACCCGGAGGTCGCTGACGCGGCTCGCCAGCCAGACCTCGCCGACCGCGGCGTCGGGATCGCCGTAGGCGTCGAGGTTGCCGACGTCGGGACGGACGGCGTGCCGCGCGCGCAGCTCGGCGAGCGTCCACTCGATCGAGCGATCGAGGTGACAGAGGTTGCAGGCGTTCGGCGCCGCCGCCGCGAGCATCAGCGGATCGGTCGGCGACGAGATCCGGTGGGAGCGCACGTAGCGATCGATCCCCATCGCGAGCCGCGGCATGTGGCAGTCGAGGCAGCTCACCGCGGCGTGCCCGCTGCCGGCGTGGGCGCGCGCGGTCGCCGGGTCCGCGAACGCGCGATGGCACTCGGTGCACGCCGCGATCGCCCGCGGCTCCGATGAGCCACCGCTGTGCGGGTCGTGGCAGTCCGTGCAGCGCGCCGTCGTGCATGGCGACGCAGCGAGATCGATCGCCTCGCTCGAGTTGCGCGTCGCGGCGCCGTCGGGGAGCCGCGGCGACGGCCCG
>JALZOI010000123.1 GCA_030857245.1 Myxococcota bacterium | reverse complement strand
TCGGGAGGCTCGAAAATTGTCGCCTCGCTCACACTGCTTGCGCAGCCTTCGTCCCGCCGGTTCGGTTCTTGCCAAGCCCAGGCTGCGTTCGCCGCACCGAAAAGCCGCATCGATTCGCCTATCCTCAGGGTGGACGCGGACATGCCAGTTGCGCGCAGGATGTCGCGGCGATCGAGCAGTCCCTGTCCGTAGCAATCGAGAATCTGAATCACCGCGTCGTCTCCGGTGGCGAGCTGGTAGAGCGCGTCGATTACATCGTCGACGTAGCTGCGCAGGTCAACGCCGCGCTCGCTCGCGCGGTTGACGGCCATCACCTCGGACATCTGGTGCTCGAGGTCGAGCGTGGGTGCGTGCGCCGAGACGCGCGGGAACTGCGTCAGGTGCCGCATGGCCATCGACGTGCGGCTCCGGATCACGCGCTTCAGGTGGAGATCGAGTGGCGCCTTGTGTGGATCCCAGGTGAGCTCACCGATCCATGTATCGGTGACCGCGTCCTGGTACAGCTCGCGCCACAGGTAGTCGTCCTTGCGCTTGATCTTGCCCAGCAGCCAGCTCGCGCGCTTCTTGGCGAACGCGGCCACGGAGTCGGCCAGGTCGTCGGTGAGCTGCGCAAGAAACGCCGCCTCCCACGCGGCGTCACGGGTGGTCACGTCAGTCCGCTCCAGTTGCTGGGGCGTGTTGTCTTCGTGCATTCCAGTTCTCCCTTTCTTCGGTCAAGCTAGCGGTCCGGCCTGACACTGAACGCGCGAACAGTTACCCCAGTGGATGGGGAAGAATCGGCCCGTACGTGGAATCTGCGGGGATCTGCTCCGCGGACCACAAATCGCAAGTCAGCGATTCTGCAGGCCGCTTCCGCCGCACGAAAATCGCGCTGCAAATCGCCGCCGGTTTCGTTCAGCGTGAGCTGCAACTGCGCGCCAGCACCTGCGCGCACACGATCACCCGCCGGGGCCGATCGAGTGATTCCACGCGCTTCGATTTGTCGTGGTCCGCGCGGCGGAGCGAAGGTCGCGGCGACCGTTGACCGATCTCGATCGATGAACGTGCGCGCGATCCGTGGGCCCGGCGCGGCGCGCACGGCGTACTGCTGCGGCACGAGGTGCGGAGGAGAGGCCTGCGCGTCGACGAGCCGCGTGGAACGTGAGCCGCAGAAGAACCAGGCCAGGTTTGTTTCGGCGCCACAGTCACGCGGACCGGTTCGAGTGCTTTGGAGAGTACAGGGCCTCGATTCGAGCGCCCGGGAGGATTCGATGTCCCCGCTCGCATTCGACAAGCAAGGAAAGCCGTTCGCCTGGCACTCGCGCACCCGCAAGCTCAAGGTGCGGCTGTTCCGTAACCCAGCCGCACGCGGCACGTGCTGCCAGGTGCTCGACGGCGCTGGCGCGCCGCTGTACGTCGACGCCGAGACCGACTACCCCGAGTTCCGCCGCGCGATTGGGAACGTGCCCGGCTTCTACCGGCTCGATCAGTGCGACGACGACTGCGTTGAGATCGAGGGCGCGGCTCCGGCGTACGTGTCGATCGAGCACCTCCGCAACGCGCAGCCCGCCGATGGTGGCGCGAGCAGCAACGACGTGAACCCGCTCGTCATCATTCAGAGCATGGCCGCGATTCAGGCCGACGTCATGAAGACGATGGCCGCGCAGCAGGCCGCACTGATGGCCGCGACCGCCGAGATCATGCGCGCGCCGTATCGTCCGGCGCCGCCTGCACCTGCCGACCACCGGAACGCGTACGACGAGGACGATGACGACGAGCTCGAGGACGAGGAGGAAGTCACGGCGTCGAACGAGATCCTCGGCATGCTCGGTCCGCTCCTGCCGAAGATCGGCGAGAAGTTCGGCGAGCAACTCGGCCAGAAGGTGATTGAAGCGGTCCTTGGTGTCTTCGGTCGCAAGCCGGATGCCCAGACCGCCGCCCCCGCGGCGACGCCCGCACCCATGCCCGTGTCGCACCCGGCCCCCGCACCGACGGCGCCGCATGTGCACGGTTCGGTGTTCGGCGTCGCTGCGGGGCAGGGCTCGATGCCCGTGCAGCTCCACGTCCAGGTCGCTGCCGGCGACGACGTCGCTATGTTCGAAGCTACCGACCACGACGGCAACGCTGGCGAGGCCGCAACGCCGGGGATGTTCGCGCCGACCGCGTCCGCGGCAATGAGTGGCTTCACGGCGCAGTGGCCAGCGGCCACGCTCGTCCCTGATGCACCGAACTCCGAGCCGGCGATCCCGACGCCCGAGCAGATGGCGCACCTCTTGGCGATTCGCGAGAGCCTCACGCCGACGGAGCGCACGCTCTCCGAGCGCGTGATCGCTCGGATGGCGCCAGACATTCAAGCGCAGTGGCTCGGGGCTCTGGCGACGAAGTCGATCGAGGACGCCGCCACCGAGATCCGCGCCGTGCTCGCTCAGCTCCAGAACAGCAAGCAACGCTGAGCGCTGGCGCTCGAGCCGCATCCCCTCATTCACTTCATAGGAGACCGAACGTGATCGCAGCCCCGCTGAATGACCACGCATGCCTCGGCCCGACGACCGATCCGATCGTCGCCGAGGTCGCGGCCGAGAATCCCACGATCGCCGATTTGGCCGCACGGTTCACGAACGCCGATGACCTCGCAGCGTGGTTCCGCACGTTGCCCCAGCGCGATGACGACGGCGATCCTGCCGACGGTCCGAAGGTCGCCGCGTGTCGTCCGCCTCAACGGTTGCAGTTCGACAACTCGGCGCCGAATTGCTTCGAACGGTCCGGAAGGACAGCGTCAACCGTCTGCCGGCGACTCTCGGCGGCGTGGCGAGCAAGGGAGCCGAGGTCCTCGCCGACACCGCGCAGGCGGCGGGCAAGGCCGTCAACGCGGCGGGCAAGGGGCTGTTCTCGGGTATCGGCACGCCCGTGGTGATCGGTGCGGGGGTGCTCGGCGCGTTCCTGCTGTTCCGACGCGGCCGGCGCGACGAGGAGGCGTAACCATGGACGACATCGCGCTCGCGCTCAACCCACCGCGCTTCGTGCAGCGCCGCCAGCGACCGATCCGTCTCGCGCGTAGCTCTTCGCGCGTGTGGCCGCTCGCCGCGATCAATGGTCGCGCACCCGTCGTGCTCGATCCGACCCGCCCGCGTCAGCGCGGTGTCGAGCTCGCGTATCCGCGAGTCACGCCCGTCGACGCGATCGCGAGCTGCCCGGTCGGGTCGCCGAACGGCACCGCCACACAGATCCTGCCCGCGATGACCGCGGCGTTCGCGATCGACGACGGCGTGATCTCGTTCGTCGGCAGGCTCGGGAACGGCTTCGGGCTGATCATCGACCACGGCAACGGCTCGGCGTCGCACTACGCGAACCTCCAAGTGGTCGCGGCGATCCGGACCGACCTGTATCGGCCGCGTGAACAGCGCGTGCGCGCAGGTGACGTCATCGGCTACGTCGGTGCGCCGGCACCCGAGGCGTTCAAGCAGCTCTACTTCGAGCTGTGGGAGAGCGATCTCTCGCGCTGCTTCGTGCCCGTCGATCCGCGTCCGCATCTGGTCGGCTGGAAGCTGCTCGAACACCACGACGCGTTCACGCCCGCGCAACCGATCTCGCGCACGGAGGCCGCGTAGCCATGCCGCGCGTCGAGGCCGAATCCGGCCACGATCCGGCCACGAATCCGGCCACGAATCCGGCCAAATGGCCGGATCCAGATCACGCCTCCAACGTTCCGTGCGAATCGAGCCACGACGTGCTCGACGTGCCACAGGTTGCCAGCCTGCTCTGCGTCGGCCGCAACACGATCTACACGCTCGTCGCGAAGAACCAGATGCCACACCGGCGATTGGGCAAAGCGATCCGTTTCAGCCGTGCAGCCGTCATGTCATGGTTGTCTTCGTGGTCATCGCGGGACGCGAAGGAAAGGCAGTAGAGATGCCTGTACGACGCGATTCCAGAACTGGACGGTGGTTCTTCCGAGCCCTCGTCAAGACCCCCGACGGCAAAAAGCTGCGGCTCTACGGTACGCCCGGTGCTCCCGGGCCGTATCACGATCTCGCAGCGACGCGCATCGGGGCCCAGGAGGCCGAGCAGCGCGCGATTCGTGAAGCATTCGCGCCCAAGATCGAGCCTTCCGTTCCCAAGGAGGTGCAGACGTTCGAAGAGTGGTTTCACGGTTCGTTCTGGCGTGAGTGGGTGATCGGTCGCAAGAACAAGCCCGGCGAGCAGTACGAGAAGCAGGTGATCTATCGCTGCCATCTCGGACCGCGCTTCGGCAAGAAGCAGCTCGACGAGGTCACGGTCGGTGAGATCGCGCGGTTCCGCGCGGACCTCGTCGCCTCGGGTCTCGGCGACAAGCGCATCAACAACATCATGGCGGTGTTGTCGAAGGCGCTGCGCTACGCGGCCGACTGCGAGCTGATCGATCGGGCGCCGAAGTTCTCGATGTTCAAGATCGAGCGCCCCGAGATCGTCGCGTGGGACTTCGAGCAGTACGCGCGCCTCCTCGCTGCGGCGAAGGCCGATAGCGAGGAGTGGTACGTCGCGTTGTGCTTGGCCGGTGAGGCCGGGCTACGCGTCGGCGAGATCAAGGCGCTGCGCTGGCGCGAAGACATCGACCTGATCGCACGCACCATCACCGTGAACCAGCAGACCTGTCGCGGACAGACCGGAACGCCCAAGGGCCGCACGCGCCGCACGGTGCCGATGACGGAGACGCTCTACCAAGCGCTCAAGCGGATGAGCGTCATCCGCGAGGGCTACGTGGTGCGAAACCTCGACGGCACCGCGAAGACCGACAAGCAGGCCGTCCACGCGCTCGCGCGGATCTGCCGGCGTGCTGGTCTACCGGTGCGCCAGTGGCACACGCTGCGTCACTCGTACGGAACCCACGCCGCACTGTTCGGCGTGAACCCGTGGCGGCTGCAGACGTGGCTCGGTCACAAGCGCATCGACGAGACGATGCTCTACGTACACGTCGCGGAGGCTCACGCCCGCGACTGTCCCGAGGCCGTGCACGAGGCGGCACGCGGCGAAATCGATCCGGACAAACGGATCGTCGCGATGCTCGGTGCGCGCGTCGCTGCCTTGAACGAAGTTCGTGGCAGCCACGTGGCAGCAGAACCGAGCGTCGCGCAGAAAGCTTCGTGAATACGAAGCGTTAAGTAGTGAGGGCAGAAGGACTCGAACCTTCAACCAGCGGATTAAGAGTCCGATGCTCTACCATTGAGCTATGCCCCCGGGCTGTTGCGTGTCGTTCTTCAGTTTTCAGTGAGTGAGTCCGGAGGGATTCGAACCCCCGACCTACGGGTTCGAAGCCCGGCGCTCTATCCAACTGAGCTACGGACCCAGTGCGCGTGGGTAGATAGCGGGTCGCGATGCGTACTGTCAAGCCCTTAGGCGCCACGAGAGTTGAGACGCACCGGGTGCAAGGATCCTCACATCGAGCGCAGCTAAGTAGCTGATGGTTCGGGTTTGCACTCTCGCCCGGGAGGCGACGAAAACCCTAAAGTATCGGGCGCCTACGAATTGATTCTGCTTCCAAAGCTGATCGCGCCTCAGGTATACGAGGATCGGACGGAGGGCTGTCGGAGGCCTCCCGATCACCTGGGGAGGCCACGTGTTCGTACGCTCGACTCGTCTCGATTCTTTGCTGTCCGTCGTCTTCATCCTCGCGATGGGTGCGTGCGGGAACTTCGGAAGCTGTGGTGCGTGTGGCGCCACGACGCCGCTGCCGGCGGACACCAGCGCGACGCTGCGCGGCCTCCCGAAGGATCAGACCGTCGAGGGTGGCGCACAGATCCGCGTCACGCCGCAGGGCTTCGCGAAGCTGACGTCGATCCTGCCGACCGTGCTGAACCAGCAGCTCTCGGCGGGGTTCTGCGTGCCGCGCGGTGAGGTCGGCAACTGCGCCGGCGGGCTCGGCACCGGCGCCTGCTACTGCACGGCGAACAACGGCGGCGGCTGCAACCCGGGCTGCAAGGTCAACGTGGGCCTCAACCCCAACGGCCTGCAGCTCTCGGTCACGAGCTCGCAGCGCCTCAACCTCCGGCTCTCGACGAACATCTCGACGACGGTCCGCATCCAGGGCCAGGTCGTCGGCGTCGACTTCACGTGCAACCTCGGCGTGTCGTCGAACAACCTCAACGGTGATCTCGACATCCTGCTCGGCACCCGCCCCTCCGATGGCGAGCTCACGCTGCGGCTCGAGCGGATCAACAACTTCAACCTCGGCCTCGACTTCTCGGGCTGCGGTCCGCTCTCGAGCATCGGCAACTTCGTCAGCACCGTCCTCGACTCCTTCATCGGCGAGTTCATCGTCGACCTGCTGACGCCGACCATCAACAACCTGATCCAGAGCTTCCTCCCCAACCCGCTCGGCATGGCCGGCATGGTGAACCTCGCCAGCCTGCTCGAGGGCATCTCGCCCGGCACCGACGGCACGCTGGAGGCGCGGATCGTCCCCGGCGGCTACGCCGATCTGATCAACAACGGCATGAGCCTCGGGGTCATCACCGGCATCAACGCCGACGAGGATCTGTCCACGCGCACCGCCGGCCTCACCAGCGAGCCGCACCTCTGCGTGCCGCCGCTCGCGGCGCCCAACTTCGGCGCCCCGCCCGCGAACCTCCCGCTGTCGGCGCGCTCGACGTTCAAGCTCGACCGCGCCGGCGCCTTCACGGGCGGCACCGGCAACGAGCCGCCCGCCGACCTCGCGATGGGGCTCTCCGAGACGATGCTCGACCAGCTCGGGCATCACCTCGTCACCTCCGGCGGCATGTGCCTCGGCATCGGCACGAGCTACATCAACCAGCTCAACGTCAGCACGGTCGGCCTGCTCGTGCCGTCGCTCGCGGACCTCGGCTCCGACGATGGCAACGATCCGCTGCTGCTCGTGACCCGACCGCAGCGCGCGCTCGACTTCACGATCGGGAACAACACGGCGACGTCGCCGGCGCTGTCGATCGGCATCTCGAACCTCGAGGTCGACTTCTACGCCTTCCTCTACGAGCGCTACGTGCGCGCGTTCACGATGGACCTGTCGATGAACGTCGGCATCAACCTCGAGTTCGAGCAGCTGCCCGGTCAGCCCGCGCGGATCAAGCCGACGCTCGTCGGCATCTCGTCGAGCGAGGTCCAGATCAAGGTGATCAACAGCCAGTTCGTCAGCGAGAGCGCGGCGCGGCTCGAGAGCGTGCTGCCGTCGGTGTTCGACCTCGTGACGCCGCTGCTCGGCAACCTGCCGGCGATCGACGTGCCCTCGTTCGCGGGGTTCTCGCTGAGCAACCTGTCGATCCAGAAGGTCACCACGTCGCAGGACGACTTCCTCGCGCTCTACGCCTCACTCGGCGCCGGCGCGATGCTGAAGAACCTCGCGCACACCGATCACCTCGCGGCCGCGGTCGTGAAGGACCTCGACTCGCAGATCGCCGTGCAGCAGCCGCAGAGCCAGGGCCGCATCAAGCTCCTCCGCGTGGCCACCCCCGACGTCGCCCAGGTGCGCAGCGCGCTCGCGCAGGAGCCGGCCGGCGTGATGCCCGAGGTCGTGTTCGAGGTCGATCGCTTCGACGCGCGCGGCCGCGAGCTCGAGTGGAGCTACAACCTCAACGGCGGTATGTGGCGCGCGTACCAGTCGGGCACCGGCCCGCTCGTGATCCGCGACCGCGCCTTCGCGTGGCAGGGTCGCTACACGATCGGCCTGCAGTCGCGCGTCAAGGGCGACTACACCACGACGTCGGCGGTGACCGAGACCCCCGTGGTGATCGACTCGGTCGGGCCGCGCATCGTGACCGCGAAGGCTGCCTGGAACGGTGATCGCTACGAGGTCCCACTGTTCGACATCGTCAGCGACAAGGCCGTGCAGTACGCGTTCGCCAGGCCGCGTGACGCTGACCCGATCCTGCGGTGGACCGCCGGCGGCACCGCCTCGATCGATCGCATGGCCATCGCGTCGTACCTCCAGGAGGACGAGCTCGCGGTCTATGCCAGGGACGAGCTCGGCAACGTCTCGATCGCGCTGCTCGCGCCGTTCCACGGCCAGCCCGGCGAGGCCGGCTGCGCGTGTGACACCGGCGGTGGTCCGAGCGGTGGCGGGATCGTGCTCGTGCTGATCGTCGGCGGCGTGCTCGTCGGCGGTCGCCGCCGCCGCGGCCACCTCGCCGGACGACTGCGGCGCGTCGTGCGCGGCCTGCGGACGTTCGCTCGCACCCGCGCGGGGCGCACGGTGACCACGCTGGCGGCGTGGGTCGTGATCTCCACGGCGGTGTCGCTGGCGCCGGGCTGCAGCTGCGGCAACGCGAGCGAGAAGTCCTGCGAGACCGTCGCCGACTGCGGCCCTGACTTCTGCCCCGAGGGCGAGATCCCGTTCTGCATCGACAACACCTGCGTGTGCTCGGATGACATCCCGATCGGCCGCGTCGGCCCGTACTCGGACGTCGCGGTCGCCGCCGATGGCACGATCTGGGTCTCGGGCTACGCGCAGACGTACGGCGACCTCGTCGTCACCCGGGCGATCCCCGGCCGGATCCCCGACGAGTCGTGGGAGTGGGTCGACGGCGTCCCCGATGGCCCGGTGGTCGTCGACGGTGGCAAGTACCGCAACGGCGTCGCCGAGAAGGGCGAGGACGTCGGCATGTACACCAGCATCGCGGTCGCCAAGGACGGCTCGCCGATGGTGACCTACTTCGATCGCGACACCGCGTCGCTCAAGTTCGCGCGCAAGAACGGCGACGTCTGGGAGAAGCACACGATCGAGGCCGGCAGCGGCACGCTCACGGAGTTCTCGGGTGAGCTGCTCGGCATGTACACCTCGCTGACGCTGCGCACCGACGACGGCCGCCCGGGCGTCGCGTACCTCGCGCACGTCGCCGATGCGACCGGCACGCGCGCCGAGGTCCGGTTCGCCGCCTCGCAGGTCCCGTTCCCGACGAGCGCCGGCGACTGGATGACGTGGGTCGTCGACTCCGCGCCGCTGCCGCCGGAGGATCCCGCGAGCCCCGACGTCTATCCGCTACCGGGCGGGCTCGGCCTGTTCGTCGACGTCGCGCGGATGCCCGACCAGGCGCCGGTCGTCGTCTACTACGATCGCACGCGCGGCGAGCTCCGCATGTCGAAGTTCAATACGGCGACCGGCCAGTTCGCGGCCGCCGTCGTGCTCGACGGTACCGGCGACAACGACGCGGGCTGGTCACCGTCGGTCGCGGTGGGTGCCGACGGTGTCGTCCACGTCGCGTACGTCGCGGCGACCGGTGACGACCTCCGCTACATCACGACCGCGCCGAACGCGAGGTCGGAGATCGTCGACGACGGCTACCGCGTCGTCGGCGTCACGGTCGACAACCTGCCGAAGCCGGAGTTCCACTTCGTCGGCGAGGACGCGGGCCTCGTGCTCGCCAACAACGGCCAGACCCCGATGATCTCGTATCAGGACGGCACGACGCAGGAGCTGCTGCTGACCGACAAGAAGTCAGACGGCACGTGGAACCGGATCTCGGTCGCCGGCGCGGTCGAGCCGTGGCCGGGCGCGTATGGCTTCTTCGCGTCGAGCGCCGTCAGCGGCACCGAGATCGTGATGTCGACGTGGGTGATCAACCAGACGCTCGGCGAGAACTGGGTCGAGGTCTTCAAGCGCCCCACCGCGCTGCAGTGAGCAGCTTCGCCGACTGGCGGCACAAGCCGCGCCTGGCGGCGACTGCGCCGCGTCAGTCGGCGGAGAGTGGAAAACAGCGGCACATAGATTCCCATAGGAAAATTTGGCGCGGACCGTAGTGGCGCCTTACGATTCTCCGCATTAAGAGGGGCCGGTCAGTGATGACCCATGCCCCCGTCCGTCATCACCGCAGGAGAATCGAATGAATAGCTCTTCGAAGACCATGATCGCCGCCCTCACGATTTTGGGCATGTCCGGGACCGCGTTCGCACAGGAGCCCGATGGTGATCCGCCGGAGGACGGCGCCACCCTCGAAGCCGATGGCACCGCCACGGTCGATCCCGCTCCGGCGCCCGAGCCGATGATGGAGCCGACCGCGGGTCCCGGCAAGGTGATCGGCGTCGACGCCGCATTCGTGCTGCCGCTCAGCGACTACGGCGACGCGGCCGACTTCGCGGTCGGCGCCCTCGGCCGCTTCGAGTTCGGGATCAACAACATGCTGTCCGTCACCGCGCGTGCCGGCCTCCTCTATCACATCGGCACGCCCGAGGGCTTCAGCCTGATGTTCATCCCGATCTACGCCGGCGTGAAGTACAACATCGGCACGAGCGGCCTGTTCGCGTTCGGCGAGGCCGGGTTGACCTACATCCGCGCGTCCGTCGAGATTGGTGGCATGTCGGCGAGCGACTCGGAGACCAAGCTCGGCGTCAACGTCGGTGCGGGCTACCAGGCGGGCAAGATCCAGGCACGCGTGGGCCTGCTCCTCCCCGACGTCGGCGAGGCCGCCGATGCGCACGGCATCATGGCGTCGGTCGGCTTCGACATCGCGGCGCTCTAGTACCCGGAAGAATTTGCCTGCGCCCTCGCGCGTTGTCATCGTCTGAGGATGCGTGGGCTTGTTGTCATCGCGATCGCGGTCATCGGCTGTGCGAGTGAACCTGCGGTCGTGAAGGAGCCGCCCCCGGCGCTGCCGGGTGGTGGATCTGCCGTGCTCGCTGCGACCGGTGATCCGGGGACTGCCAGCGCCGGAGCTGGCGCGGGCACCGCGGACAGCGAGGTCGCGGCGTGCCCAATATGCCCGGTGTGCAGCATCTGCGAGGCCGACGACGATACGAAGCCTGCCGCGCCGCACGACGTGCTGACGCTGACGCGCGTCGCCTTCGCCGACCTGCCCGGCTGGGCCGACGACCGGCACGCCGAGGCGGTCCCCGCGTTCCTGCGCTCGTGCGAGCGGCTTGCGAAGCTCGGCGACGCCGCGCCGGTCGGGCACGACGGTCATGGCGGCACGGCGCGACAGTGGCGCAAGGCCTGCGCCGCCGCCACGAAGCTCAAGGCGGGTGACGACGCGGCCGCGCGCGCGTTGTTCGAGGCCGAGTTCGTGCCGCACCAGGCCGCGGGCAAGGCCGGCGTCGACGGCAAGATGACCGGCTACTTCGTGCAGGAGCTGCGGGCGTCGAAGCAGCGGGGCGGCAAGTACCAGTACCCGATCTACGGGCGGCCCAAGGACCTCGTGATGGTCGACCTCTCGAAGCACATCCGCGATGCGCGCGCGCGCCGGATCTGGGGCCGGCTCGACGACAAGGGCGAGGTCGTGCCGCACTACACGCGTGCCGAGATCCGCAAGGGCGTGCTGGCCGGCAAGGGCCTCGAGATCATGTACGCCGATGATCCGGTCGACGTGCTGTTCGCGCACATCGAGGGCTCGGCGAAGGCGAAGCTGCCCGACGGCTCGGTGGTGTGGCTCGAGTTCTCGGGCAAGAACGGCCGCGCGTACCGCGGCGTTGGCGGCGTGCTCAAGGGCATGGGCGCGCTCCAGGCGCCGGGCAGCGGGACGATGCAGGGGATCCGTGCGTGGTTCGCGGCCAATCCGAAGCGCTTCGACGAGGTCGTCGATCAGGTGCACTCGTTCGTGTTCTTCAACGAGTCGAAGCAGCCCGGCGCGGTGGGCTCGCAGATGGTGATCCTCACCGGCCAGCGCTCGATGGCGATCGACCGCGCGTTCATCGCGCAGTCCACGCCGATCTGGGTCGAGACGCGCGCACCGGTGCCGGGCAAGCCGGGCGCGGTGCCGTGGCGTCAGCTGTTGATCGCGCAGGACACCGGCGGCGGCATCCTCGGCGCCGTGCGCGGCGACATCTACTGGGGCGACGACGCCGACGCCGCCGAGATCGGAGGCCGGATGGGTGGCGGCGGCCGCTACTGGCTGCTGCTGCCGAAGGGCGTCTCGAAGTAGCCGCCGGGGTCAGACACTACTTGCGAAACTAGCGATCGGCTGGTTTCGCGGGGTTAGCCGCCGCTGGTTGTGCAAGTAGTGTCTGACCCCGCCAGTGCCCGTCGGCGTCGGCGTCGATCAGGATCGGCGAGGCGATCGCGAACGGCGTGACGCCGGGGCGCTGCCAGCGATCCTGCTGGTACGTGCCGGTCAGCTCCTTCGGCAGCGCGGTGTCGCCGTCGGCGGTGATGCCGACCCAGGTGTCGGCGTCGCCCACGGCGATCGGGCCCGCCCAGTGATGCGTCGCGACGTCGGGCGGGACGTCGACGGTGTGGACGAGCTGCGGGCCCGTCGCGGTGCCGACGGTGATCCGGATCCGCTCGGTCTTCACGAAGCGGGCCTGCGAGATCGTGACGTCGAGCCAGACCGTGCCGCGCGCCCGCAGGCTCTGGCCCGGACCGACGGTCGCGGCGTCGCCCCGGGCGGCGGCGACCTCGACGTCGAGCCACGGGCCCGTCGTCGCGACGACGCGGCGCGCGCGGAGGGCGGCGATGAAGCCTGCCTCGTCGAACGGGCGCGTGCGCGGATCGTCGACGAAGACGTACGTGCGCGCGGTGCCATCGAGCACCCAGTTGAGGTCGTGCGTGTCGCTGTTGCCGAGCGGCGTGATCAGCCGGCCGTGATCGATGAACGTGTAGAAGTCGCGGACGCTGTCGTCGAACCGGCGATCGCCGGCCGTGTTGAAGGCGCTGTAGCCGGCGAGCACCTCGACGGCGTCGAAGCTCGTCGGGAACGGCGGCGGCCACCGCACGCCATCCCAGCCCGTGCCGTCGTAGAGCGCGGTGACGCGGAACCGCGGATGATTGAGCTGGACGATCGGATCGCCGGGGATCGCCCGCGCGATCGCGAGCATCTGCTCGGCGGTGGCGCGCACGAGCTGCGCCTCGGGGGGCGACCCGCCGCGCGGCGCCCGCCGATCGACGGGCACCGGATAGACGTTCATGTGGACCTGCTCGGAGGTCAGCTCGTTGGCGGCGATCGAGGCGATCACGTCACCGAGGCCGAGCTGCTCGATCTCGACATCGAGATCGCCGCTCGTGTTGTGATCCGACAGCCCGACGACCTGCACGCCCGCCGCGGCCTGCGCGATCACGCGCTGCGGGTTCGGCACCGTCGAGTCGTTCGAGGCGGCGGCGTGGACGTG
The DNA here is from genome assembly GCA_030857245.1 of Myxococcota bacterium. Taxonomy (GTDB): domain Bacteria; phylum Myxococcota_A; class Polyangia; order Haliangiales; family Haliangiaceae; genus JABFXX01. The sequence goes on along the minus strand of JALZOI010000123.1, from coordinate 485 downwards.
GAGATCGGCCGCGAGCGTGCCGTGCGGCGTCCACGCACGCGTCAGCGGGATCGCGACCTCGACGCGGCCGCGGTTCGCGCGCAGATCGACCTCGGCCTCGAAGCGCTCGAACTCGATGCCGCGCCAGGCCCACAGCTGATAGCGGCCATACGGGATCGCCGGTGACGGCGCGCATGCGTCGGCGCCGATCGGGATCTCGCCGTCGCCGCGCGCGACGATCAGCCCGTTCCACGAACCGACCACGCCGGGCGCGATCGGACACGCGGCGGCTCCCTGGCGCCGACCGTACAGATCGATCTTGCCGATCCGCACCGGCTCGCCATCGGCGGCGAACAGCAGCACGCGCGCGCCGACCGGCGTCCCGCCGTCGGAGATCCGGACCACCAGCGTCGTCGTCGAGATCGCGCGGCTCGGCTCGCGGCGAACCCACCACACGACCACCGTTACGATCACGGCGAGCGTGGCGACCCCGATCGCCGCGAGCA
>JALZOI010000685.1 GCA_030857245.1 Myxococcota bacterium | reverse complement strand
CCTCTGAAGCTCGCGCTTGATGCGCGAGAGGGCAGATCAGTGAAACGCTACAGGCATGAGAGCGAGGAACACTTCGCCGGCGCCGGTAGCACGGGTGCGGGCACGAGATCCTCGAAGGAGCGGACCTGCGGGCCCACGAGGAACTTGGCGGGCAGGGTGCCCCGCACGAACGGCATCCACACCGACTCGTAGTAAGGGCTCGCAGGATCGCCGCTCCACGGGTCGACGCGCGCGAAGCTGACCGCCGGGGGAACCGGGAAATCGCGCACCTTGGTGCGGGGATGCGCCTTCTGCATGAAGTCGAGCCAGATCGGGACGCCGATCCCGCCGCCGGTGATCTTGTCGCCGATCGGCGTCGAGTCATCGCGGCCGACCCACACGCACGCGAGCAGATCGGTCGTGAACCCCGTGAACCAGATGTCGCGATAGTTCGCCGACGTCCCCGTCTTGCCGGCGACCGGCCGCCCGAGTTGCTGCGCGAACTTCGCGGTGCCGCGTGACACCACGCCCTTCATCATCGAGGTGGCGACGTAGGCGACCTCGGGGGAGATCACCTGCGGACCGGGCGGCGCATCGCGCAGATCCTCGACGACGTTGCCGCTGGTATCGGTCACGAGGTCGAAGAACCGCGGCGTGACGCGGCGGCCGCCGGCGGCGATCCCGGCGTACCCGGTCGCGATCTCGAGCGGCGTGAGGTCCGGCGTGCCGAGGCTGATCGAGATGTGCCGCGGGATCTGCGACTCGATGCCGAACCCGCGCATGATCTCGATCAGGCGATCGAGCCCGACCTGCACCGCGAGCTGGACCGAGATCGTGTTGAGGGACTTTGCGAGGGCGGTCATCAGCGTGACCGACCCCATGTACTTGTTGTCGTAGTTCGCCGGCGTCCACACGCCGGTCGCCGTGGACACCGAGTACGGGCCGTCGTGCATGCGGTCGATCGCCGTATGGCCGTCCTCGATCGCGGCCGCATAGATGAAGGGCTTGATCGACGAGCCGACCTGGCGCCGGGCCTGGGTCACGCGGTCGAACTGCGACGCCGTCCAGTCGTAGCCGCCGACCATCGCGACGACGCGACCGGTCGTCGGCTCCATCACGACCATGGCGCCCTGGAGCACCGGGCGCTGCGCGAGCGTGGCCGCCTTGCCGTCGGGGCCGAGCCGCACCGGCACGAGGTCGCCGAGCCGGATCGGCTCTCGCTGGTCCTCGCTGCGCCACGCGCGGACGTCGACGGCGTCCTTCTCGATCAGGGGCAGCCGGACCGGCCCGAGGTCCACCGTGACGCCGCCGCCGCGCGGCAACTCGACGATCATCGCGCCGTAGCTCTGATCGGGCAGCAGCTGATCGGCGAGCGCACTGGTGTCATCGCTCGCGCCGGTCAGCGGGTGCGCCGGGCCGCCGGTCCACGAGCCGCGCTGCGCCTGGGCGACGCTGCCGATGTGGCCGCGGAACCCGAGCCGGCGATCGAGGGATTCGAGGCCGCGCCGCAGCGCACTCTCGGCGGCCTGCTGCATGCGGGCGTCGAGCGTCGAGTAGAACTTGAGCCCGCCCTTGAACAGGCTGCGATTGCCGTAGCGCGCCGTCGCCTGCTTGCGGATGTACTCGACGAAGTAGGGCGACGCGAGGTGGTTGAGGTCGCTGCCGTCGACGAGCGCGATCGGCTCGGTGAGCGCGGCCTGGTACTCGGCGTCGGAGATGTACTTGTCCTCGCGCATGTGACCGAGCACGTACTTCTGGCGGTCGCGCGCGAGCGGCATGTTGCGATGCGGCGCGTACTTCGTCGGCGACGCGACGAGGCCCGCGAGCATCGCCGCCTCGGCGACGGTGACGTCCTCGATGTCCTTGCCGAAGTAGGTGCGCGCCGCGGCGCCGACGCCGTACGCGCCGTGGCCGAGGTAGATGTGGTTGAGGTAGATCGAGAGGATCTCGGCCTTGCTGAGCTCGCGCTCGAGGCGGACGGCGAGGATCAGCTCCTTCATCTTCCGCCGGTACTTCTGCGTCTTGGACAGCTCCTCGTACTCCTCGGGCGTCATGCTCATCGCCCCGGTGACCTCCTCCGAGACGAGCAGCGTCTGCTTGATGATCTGCTGCGTGATCGTCGAGCCGCCCTGCTTGATGGAGCCGTCGCTCTTGAAGTTGGTCCAGGCGGCGCGGGCGATGCCGAACACGTCGAAGCCCTTGTGCGAGAAGAACCGACGATCCTCGGCGGACAGGAAGGCGGCGGGGACGTGGGGCGGCATGCGGTCGAGCGCCACGATCCGGCGGTTCTCGATCGAGAACGCGCCGATCTCCTCGCCCTCGGAGGACAGCACGACGCTCTTGCGGTTCGGCTGGTAGTCGAGGAGCTGCGCGAGATCCTGCGGTAGCTCCTGGTTGATCGTCGAGACGACGAAGTAGGTCGCGGCCCCGCCGAGCGAAGCGCCGTAGACGAGCAGCAGGAACAGCACGCGCAGCACCGACACCATGCGCAGCCGCTTGCGCTTGCGCTTGCGTGGCGCCGCGGCGGACTGCGATTTTGGGCGTGGAGCCTCGACCACGGGTATGATCAGTCTATGAGGTCCACGGGGCGCCTGCTACTCGCTTGCGCGAGCGTCGCCTGCGTGGTCCTCGCGCATGCGCCGGTGCGTGGCCAGGTGAGCGGCCCCCCACGCCCCCGACCGGCACCGGCGGCCGCGACGCCGACGCCGGCCGGCAGCTCCGCGGTAGAATCGAGCGACGTCCCACCCTGGCAGCCCAGCCCGGCGCGGTTCGCGGTGGCGCCGTTCGACAACGAGTCCGGGGCGAAATCCTATGACTGGCTGATCGCCGCGGCGCCGTTCGAGATCGCCGAGAAGACCGAGGACGTGCTCGGCCTCGAGCCGACCGGTGGCGCGCTCCACGTCGGCGGTACGCGGGTCCCCTCCGAGGTCGAGCCCGTCACCGCGTTCGCGAAGCAGCGTGGCGCGACGTGGGTGATCACCGGCTGGGTCGATCGTCCGAACTGGCAGCTCCGCATCGGCATCACCCTGTGGAAGGTGGCCGGGCACGCGGACGCGGAGGTCGTCGCCGAGGTCCAGAAGCAGGGCGCGCAGACCAGCTATCACCAGCTGCTCGGCGATGCGCTCGCCGACGTCTGGTCCACGGCCGGGATCACGGTCGACGTGGCGCGCCGGACCCGGCTCGGCCGGCCGCTCGCGAGCGACCTGTACGCCGTCCAGCTGATGGGGCGGGGCCTCGGGCACCTCACGGGCGTGTTCGGCGCGGTCAACCTGAAGGCGGCCGAGCACGATCTCGAGCGCTCGGTCTTCATCGATCCGAAATGCTTCGAGGCCCAGCGCCTCGTCGGCGAGCTCTACAGCGTGCTCGCGGTCACCGACCCCAAAGCGGGCGGCGATCCCAAGCTCGGGCCGCGCGCGGCCGGCAAGTTCGCGTACGCCAACGACCTCGCGCCCGATGATCTCGCATCGCTCCGGGCCGCCGCGACCGGCGCCGCGCGCGCGGGCAAGCACGAGGTCGCGAAGGAGCTCTGGACGAAGCTCGTGACCCGCAAGCCGTGGGACCTCGATGCCCGGTTCGAGCTCGGCGCGGCGCTGTGGCAGACCGGTGACGGCGCGGCCGCCGAGCGCCAGCTCGAGCAGGTCACCGCGCGGCAGCCCGGTCACCTGGCGGCGCGTCGCGTGCTCGTGCTGATCCACTCGTCGCGCAGCGACACCCGGCGCCTCGTTAACGAGCTCGAAGCGATCGCGGTGCGGGCGCCCGACGATCTCGACATCAAGGCGGATCTCGCCACCGCGTACGGCGCGATCGATCAGTGGGACAAGGCGTCGCGCTCGCTCGAGCAGATCGCGCAGGCGCGGCCCACCGACCTGTCGCTGCTGATCCGGGTCGGCGATGCGCGGCTGCGGCTGCGCGATCTCGACGGCGCCCTCGCGTGGTACGGGCGCGGCGCGCGGCTCGCGCCCGAGTCGAGCTTCCCGGGGTTCTCGGCGGCGCAGGCGCTGTTCGATGCGGGGCGGCACGCCGACGCGATCCGCGCCTACACGCTGCTCCAGAAGCATCGCGAGGACCTCGCCGCGGCCGAGCAGGCGCTCGGCGCGATCGCTCTCGTGCAGCGCCGGCCCGACGATGCGGCCTGGTACCTGCGACGC
>JALZOI010000684.1 GCA_030857245.1 Myxococcota bacterium | reverse complement strand
ACGGTCGTGCGTGCACTCGAGTCGAGCGGCGGCGTCGCGGGGCCGGGCATCGCGCGGCTGCGCCTCGATGCCGCCTATCGCCCGGTGATCGTCGACGGCCTGCTCAGCGGGCTCCACGTGCCCGGCGAGAGTCACCACGAGCTGTTGCGGGCCTTCGCGTCGCAGGCGCAGCTCGAGCGCGCGCTCGAGCTCGCGGCGCGCGCGGGCCTGTCGGCGCACGAGCTCGGCGACGGCTGCCTGATCGCGCCGCGCTGAGGCGCTGAAACTCAGCGCTCGGCGAGCCGGCGCAGCATGACGAGCTGGCCGAGCGCCGCTGCGACCGCCGCCTCGACGCGCAAGATCGGCGCGCCGATCGAGACCGCCGTGAAGCCGCGCGCGACGAAGGTCTCGAGCTCGCGCTCGATCCAGCCGCCTTCGGGGCCGATCGCGAGCGTGATCGGGAGGTCCTCGCGGACGACGCGCTCGATCGGGACGCCGCCGGGATGCGCGATCAGCTGGGTCCGCTCGCGGGTCGGTGCCGGCCACCGCGCATCGAGCAGCTCCATCAGTCGCTGATGCACCGCGATCGCGGGCACGTGCGTGGTCACGCCCTGCTCGGCGCCGAGCCGCGCGGCGTGCGCGAGGGCCTCGGGCGCGAGGCGCGGCGACGTCAGGTAGCTCTTGTCGACGCGCCACGCATTCGTGAGCTCGATGCGCTCCACCGCGAACGACGCGATCGCCTCGATCGTGCGGGTCAGCACCTTGGGCCGGGGGATCGCGAGCACGAGCTCGATCGGCAGCGGCGCGGAGGGCGGCTCGGTGAGCGCCAGCCGCAGCGTGATCGCCACGCCGTCATCGCTGACGACCTCCGCGGTGCCGACGCTGCCGCCCACCACGCCGGCACGCACGCGCGACCCGACGGTGGCGCCGAGGACGCCGCGCAGGTGCACGGCACGCCGGTCCTCGACGACGACGAGGTCGGTCGAGACCTCGTCGGGGGTTACGAGTAGCAGGTTCACGCGCTCATGTTACGGGGTAGGGTCGAGCATGCCGTTCTACCAGGAGCCGCCGCGCCTCGGGAACCAGTACGACGACGATCCGTTGCTGCCGTCCTGGATCGCCCGGCACATCGGCCCGGAGGACCCGATCGTCGCCGAGCTCCGCACGCTCGGTGACGTCGCGGTCGAGTACCACGGCAAGCAGCTCCTCGATCTGCACAACGAGCCGGTGCTCACGCAGTGGGACGCGTGGGGCCACCGCATCGATCGGATCGACGTCTCGCCGCTCTGGGTCGAGGCCCAGGTGCTCGCCGCCCGCCACGGCATGGTCGCCGCCGGCTACGAGCCGCGGCTGGGCGCCTACGCGCGCACCCACCAGTTCGCGATCGTCCACGTGCTCTCGCCTTCGCTCGACGTCTACGCGTGCCCGCTCGCGATGACGGACGGCGCGGCACGGACGCTGCTCGGCTCGGGCGAGCGCGAGCTGATCGAGCGCTACGTGCCGCGGCTGACGAGCCGCGATCCCGCGGTGATGTGGACGAGCGGGCAGTGGATGACCGAGCGCACCGGCGGCTCCGACGTCAGCCAGAGCGAGACGATCGCGAAGCGCGACGGCGACACCTGGCGGCTCCATGGCACCAAGTGGTTCACGTCGGCCACCACGTCGCAGATGGCGCTCACCCTCGCGCGGCCCGAAGGCAATGGCGAGGGCAGCCGCGGGCTCGCGCTGTTCCTCGTCGAGCTGCGCGACGAGCAGGGCCGGCTCCGCAACATCCAGGTCAACCGCCTGAAGGACAAGCTCGGCACCCGCAAGGTCCCTACGGCCGAGCTCACGCTCGACGGCACGCCGGCGACGCTCGTCGGCGCGCCGAGCGACGGCGTCCGCGGGATCACGCCGATGCTCTCGGTGACGCGCACGTGGAATGCGGTGTGCGCGATCAGCGGGATGCGGCGCGCGCTGGCGCTGGCCCGTGACTTCGCGCGACGCCGCATGGCGTTCGGGTCGCTGCTCGTCGACAAGCCGCTGCACGCCGACACGCTCGCCGGGCTCGAGGCCGAGTACGCCGGCGCGTTCTGCCTCGCGTTCCGCTCGGTCGAGCTGCTCGGCTCGCTCGATCAGGGCGCGTCGGCGCAGCGCGATGCCGACGAGCGGCTGTCGCGCGCGCTGATCCCGATCGCGAAGCTGACGACGGCGAAGCAGGCCGTCGCCATCGCGTCCGAGGCGATCGAGTCGTGCGGCGGCGCCGGCTACATCGAGGACACCGGGCTGCCGCGGCTGCTCGCCGACGCGCAGGTGCTGCCGATCTGGGAGGGCACGACGAACGTGCTCTCGCTCGACACCCTGCGCGCCCTCGGCAAGGGCGGCGCGCTCGAGGCGCTCGGATCGGAGATCGAGCGCAACCTCGCCGCCGCGCGGGACGCCGGTCTCGCCAGGCCCGCCGAGGTGACCCGCACGGCCTTCCGCCACGCCGTCGCGTGGGTCACCGAGGCGATGACGCAGCCGGATCGGCTGGAGGCCGGCGCTCGCCGGTTCGCGTTGACGCTGGGCCGCAGCCTCGAGCTCGCGCTCCTCGTCGCGCACGCGCAGTGGTGCCTCGACCACGGCCATGGCCCGCGCACCGCCGCGGCCGCGCGCCGATTCGCGCAGCACGGCGTCGACCTCATCGGCGACGCGCCGCTCGACGACACGCGCCTGCTGGCGTAGATCACGGCACCCGCCAACGCCACGACGCCGAAACGAAACATCGCCGACCGGCTTCGCGACGAAGCAGATCGGCGACGCTCTACGTGGCGCGCGCTCGCTCAGTAGCCGGGCGGCGGGCCGTCGGGGCCGGGACCGGCGCCCGGGGGCGGCGGGGGACCGCCGGCGCCGTTGCACTGGTAGTGAACGCGCCAGGCCGTCGCCGTGCGCGTGCTCTGCTGACCGGTGGTGGTCGTGTCGGTCGCCGAGCGGCGGCCGCTGCGCGACGTGGCCGAGTCACTCGACGTGTCCTCGCGCACGAAGGTGTCGGTGCCGATGGCCTCCTCACCCTCCTGCGTGATCGTGAAGTTACCCGGGCCGCAGTGGCGGTTCATCTCGCCATTGGCCTGCTCCATGGCCTTGCCGCGATCGCCCTGTAGCTCGATGACGCCGCCAGACTGCGTGCGCGAAATGACCTTGGCGCTACCGCAAGCGGTGAGCAGGAGAACGAACCCAATCGAGATCTTCCGAAGCATAATCTTTCCTTCCCGGTGTGACGGCCGGATGCCAAACCCGGGCGGACATTAGTACATGCATCGTGCCACGGGCAATGCTTGACAGCCCCAAGCAGACAGACCGAGGCTGCGATCCGGGTGAATGAAATGGATGCGGTGCAGGTTGCAGATCTCGTCGCCGATCTGGCCCAGGTGACCGTCTACGCGACCGGCGCCCGCGTGCGCCGGGTCACCACGATGACGACCGGCACCGTGAACGGTGGGACACCCCGTGTGCGGATCGTCGGGTTGCCAGCTTCCGTGATCGACGACACCGTGCGGGTCGAGGTCGAGGGATCGGCGATCGCGACCGGGGTGCGGGTCGCGGTGGCAGCCCCCGGCGAACCCGATGCCGCGGCCGAGGAGCGACCGGCGCTGCGCGTGGCCCGCCGCGAGCTCGAGGTCGCCGAGAGCGAGGTCGAACGGCTCGAGGCCGCGCTCGAGCGCCTCGCCAGCGCGCCCGTGATCGCGCCCGATCCCACGGACGACCCGCCCGCCGCGTGGTCGGCGGTGGTCGCCGCGCGTCGCTCGATCGTGGGGCTGCGGGCCGATCGCGAGCTCGCGCTCCGAGACCAGCTCGCGGCCGCGCGGCGCGCCGTCGACGTCGCGGAGCTGAACCTCGACGCCGAGCTCGATCGCGAGCAGCGGATCGGCAGCGTCCACGCGCCGAAGCTGCACGAGCTCCGCAAGCACGTGGAGCTCGAGCTGATCGCGACCGGCACCGGCGAGCTCACGCTCCACCTCGAGTACCAGGTCGCCGCCGCCCGCTGGGCGCCGAGCTACGTGGCCCGGCTGGACGGGGACAGCGCCAGCCTCGAGCTCCGCGCCGTCGTCGCGCAGGACACGGGCGAGGACTGGACCGGCGTCCCCCTCCAGCTCTCGACGGCGGAGCCCGCGCGGTTCGCGGTGCTACCCG
>JALZOI010000122.1 GCA_030857245.1 Myxococcota bacterium | reverse complement strand
CGTCGGTCGACCTCGCCGCTCCGCAGCCGGCCCGCGACGCGCTGCTGCCCGGGTGGATCCCGCTGTCGCGGCTGCTCGGCGGCTTCTACGTCGTGCGGCCGATCGGCCGCGGCGCCGGGGGCTCGGTGCTGCTCGCCGCCCGCGCCGAGGATCGCACGCGGCCCGATCGCGAGCTCGTCGCGCTGAAGGTGCCCGACTACTCGGGCGCGGCGGCCCGCAACCTCTCCGAGCAGGAGTTCGAGGAGCTGTTCCGCGAGGAGGCCGGCGCGCTGCTGGCGCTGCCCAGCCACGGCAACCTCGCCCGGTTCATCACGTTCGATGCGAGCGCGCAGCCCAAGCCGGTGCTCGCGATGGAGTACGTGCGCGGCGTCAACGTCGAGCGCCTGCTCGAGACCGGCAACATCGCGATGGAGCGCGCGGTCTCGATCATCGACGACCTGTTCGCCGGCATCGAGGCGATGCACCGGGTGCGGATCGCGCACCTCGACATCAAGCCCGCGAACCTCGTGCTGCGCGCCTCGACCGGACGCGCGGTGCTCGTCGACTTCGGGCTCGCGGGCCGCCGCCTCCGCACGGGCTGCGGCAGCGCGCACTACGCCGCCGCCGAGGTCTGGCGCGACGTCGATGCCGACCTCCCGCCGTTCGCCGCGGACGTCTATGCAGCCGCATGCGTCGCGTTCGAGATCCTGACCACGACCGTGCTGATCCGCGGCGCCACGCTGCAGGCCGTGCTCGATCAGCACTTCACGGCCGAGCCCGGGGCCGCCGTGCTCGAGGCCTACGCGGCACACCCGGTCCTGCGGGGCCTCACGACGCTCGTGCGCTCCGCGGTCACGCGCGATCCGGCGCGGCGCCCGACGGCGGCCCGGTTACGGGCGGAGTTCACCGCGATCGCACCCGGCCTCCGCACCCTGCCCTGGCCGCTCACGTCGTAAGCTGCAGGACGTTCGTTCGCCGCACGTGCTCACCCGGAGCTTCTTGGCCCGTCCCATCCCATCGCCACCGCGCTGCCCCGCCTGACCGATCACGTGCCCGTGGTGCTGTCCCAGGAAGCTGATCGAGCGCGATGACCGGCTCGCGCGTCCTCATCGAGCTCGTGGTCGTGCTCGGCACCGCCGCCGTCGTGACCATCGTGTTCCAGGCGCTGCGGTTTCCCGTGGTGCTCGGCTACGTGCTCGCCGGCCTGATGATCGGCCCGCACCTCCCGATCCCGCTCGTCGCCAACCCCGCCCTCGTCCACACGCTGTCCGAGCTCGGCGTGATCTTGCTGATGTTCACGATCGGACTCGAGCTCCCGCTCAAGACGATCGCGCGGGTCGGGCTCCCCGGCGCGCTGACCGCGCTGTTCGAGGTCGGCCTCGTGATCGCGATCGGCACGCTGGTCGCGCGGCTGCTCGGCTTCGATGCGACGAGCGCGGTGTTCGCCGGCGCGTGCCTCGGGATCTCGAGCACGATGCTCGTCGCGAAGGCGTTCGAGGAGCTCGGCTGGAAGGGCGGCTTCACCGAGGTCGTGTTCGCGATCCTGGTGTTCGAGGATCTGATCGCCATCCTGCTGCTCGCGATCGTGGCCGCCGTCGCCCGCGGCACCGGCCTCGACGCGCCCGAGCTCGCTGCCATGCTCGGCAAGCTGGGTGGCTTCCTCGTGCTGATGCTCGTCGGCGGCCTCCTGTTCGTGCCGCGGATCGTGCGCTGGATCGCCAAGCGGGCGCGCAGCGAGACGCTGGCGATCTCCGCACTCGCCGTGTGCTTCGGCACCTCGGCGCTCGCCCAGTACGCGGGCTACTCGGTCGCGCTCGGCGCGTTCGTCGCGGGCGTGCTGATCGCGGAGTCGAGCCACGGCCACGACGTGTTCGAGCTCGTGAAGCCGTTCCGCGACATCTTCGCGATGGTGTTCTTCGTCTCGGTGGGGATGTCGATCGAGCCCGGCGTGCTCGCGATCGAGGCGCCCCGGATCGCCGCGTTCACGGCGGTCGTGCTGCTCGCGAAGCCGCTCGGCGTCGCGGTCGGCGTGTTCCTCGCGGGGCATGGCGTGCACCCGGCGGTGCGCGCCGGGCTCTCGCTCGCGCAGATCGGGGAGTTCTCGTTCGTGATCGCGGGCGTGGTCGGTGGCGGCACCCTGCTCGCGATCGCCGTCGGCGTGTCCTGCGCCACGACGATCACGTCGCCGCTGCTGATCCGCAACTCCGAGCGGATCGCAAAATGGGTGTCGGCCCGGCTCCCCCGCCGGATCGGCATGTTCGTCAGCTTCTACGAGTCCTGGCTCGCCCGGCTGCGGACGCGCGAGGGCAGTGCGTGGCGCCGCTACCGGCGCGGCGTCCTCGTGCTCGTGCTCGATGCCGGCGTCCTCACCGCGATCGTGATCGCGGGCTCGACGGTCGGGCCCCGCCTGCTCGAGGATGCCGGGCTCTCGGGCTATGCGGTGCCGGCCGTGCTGCTCGCGATCGGCGGCGTGCTCGCGGCACCGTTCGCGGTGAGCATGGTCCGGCGGGTCGCGCTGCTCTCGCGCCGACTCGCGATGGAGGTCATCCCGCTGGGCGCGCCGGTCGATCTCGGCCGCGCGCCGCGCCGGGCACTCACCGTCACCTTCGAGCTCGCGATGGCGCTCGCGATCGCGGTGCCGATCGTCGCCGCGATCCAGCCGTTCGTGCCGGGGAGCATGCTGCTGGTCCTCGTCGTCGCGCTCGCCCTGCTGATCGTGATGCGGCGCTCGATCGCGGACTTCGAGGGCCACGTCCGCGCCGGCAGCGAGCTGATCCTCGAGCTGCTCTCGCAACCACTGCAGGCGCAGGCCGCGCTCGCCCAGGTCGAGTCGATCCTGCCCGGCTTTGGCGGCGTGGCGTCGGTGCGGCTCGCGTCCGATTCGCCGGCCGTCGGGCGCTCGCTCGCCCAGCTCGATCTGCGCGCGCGGACCGGCGCCACCGTGCTCGCGATCGGCCGCGGCAGTGGTGGCTTCGCGTCGCCGTCGCCCACCGAGCCCCTCGCGGTCGGCGACGTGCTCGCGCTCGCGGGCTCCGAGGAAGCGATCGCCGCCGCGCGCGACGTCCTGACGTCGTTGACCGGTTCGGTGCCCCCGTCGAGCCCGAACCAGGTTTGACCACACCGTCGTACCTGGGTGCCTGCACCGCCGCCGCCGCCGCGGGTACCCTCGACGAGGGAGGTCATCATGACCAAGTACACCACCGACGAGATTGGCAGGCCCGGCAAGCCACCCCGCACGCGGGGATTCCCCTGGCGGCTGTGGCTGTTCGCGCTGCTCATGACCGCGGCCGCGGGCGCGGGCGGGTTCTTCACGTACCACTACTACAACGCCGGGAAGGACGACAAGATCGCCGTCGCCGACTGCCAGGCGGTGCGCGCCAAGCTCGAGTCGGACACCGCGGCGCTGAGCACGCGGAGCGCCGACTGCGCCGCGTCGCTGACGAAGCTGCAGACCGAGACCAAGGCCTCGCTCGACACCACGACCGCCAGTGCGAAGGCGCTCGAGACCCAGAACCAGCAGCTCTCGACGAACCTCAGCGCCTCGAAGGAAGAGCTCGCCGCGCTGCGCGAGCAGCGGGCCGAGACCGAGAAGCGGATGGCGGCCATCGAGGACATCCAGAAGCAGTTCGCGAAGATGATCGACACCGGCACGATGAAGGTGTCGGCGCGGCGCGGCAGCCTCGTGCTGTCGCTGCCGGCCGAGGTGCTGTTCCCGTCGGGGGTCGCCGAGCTCTCGAAGGATGGCGAGCTCAAGGTCCTCGAGGTCGGGCTCACGCTCAAGCGGTTCCCCGACCGCCGGTTCCTCGTGATCGGGCACAGCGACAACCAGCCGCTGAAGAGCACGGTCTACAAGGACAACTGGCAGCTCTCGACGGCGCGCGCGCTGACCGTGACGCGCTTCCTCGTCCAGGCCGGCATGAATCCGAAGAACCTCGTGCCGGCGGGTGCCGGCGAGCACGACCCGCTGATCGAGCGCGCGGCGGGCAAGGACCTCGCGCGCAACCGCCGCATCGAGATCGCGCTGCTGCCGGCGATCAACGAGCTGCCGCCCCTGCCGACCTCGATCAGCGAGGGCGACAAGGCGTCGGACAAGACCGCGGACCAGCCGTGACGCGCGCGACCGCTACGGACAGTGCGTCGCCTGGAGCGACAGCGTGTCGAAGTAGAACGAGGTCGCGTTGCTGTCGTCGTTGCTCGACGTCATGCGGAGGCGGACGGTGCGGCCCGCCAGGTTCTGCGTGAACGTGTGGTTGATGGCCGTCCAGGCGGTCTTCGGCGTGCGGTTGGAGAGCGTCAACACCGTGGCGAGCACGACATCGTTGGTGTCGACCAGCGACAGCGTCGCGGAGTCCCAGACCATGGGGTCGGCCGCGGCCTCGGCCGTGCGCACGTCGTAGAAGCCGGTCAGCACGACCGTCGTGGTCGTCGCCGGGATCACGACCTGCTGGAAGAGCACGTCGGTGACGGTCTGCCCGGCCGTGGGCGCGACGAACCCGCCGAGCCACGCCTTGAACGGCGCGGTGTGCTCGGCGGCGCCGTCCTGGTCGGTGACGAGCGGGAACTGCGGGTTGATCAACGTCTGCGTCCAGCCAGTGCCGACCGGCGTCGAGTCGAAGGCGGGGTTCACGAGCTTCTCGGTCGCCATCGGCACGCAGGCATCCGGCGGCAGCGGCGCGGCGTCGGCGATCACCGGCGCGGCGTCGGGCGGCGGCGTCACGGTCGCGTCCGGCCGCGCCGCATCGACGAAGCTCTCGACGACCCCGTCGATGATCACCGGCGCGGCGTCGCTCGGCTCGCTGGCGTTGCCGCCGCTCGCACAGCCGGCGGTGACGACGGCGAGCAGGACGAGGCGGACGGCGGGCATGCGCGGATAGTTGTGCGGGTCGCCCCGCGAGATCAACAACGATCTCCGCGGAGGCCCCCGAGGAGGCGCTGCTACACCGCGGCCCCGGCCATCGCCCGCCGGGCCGCGGCGGCTGCGGGCCGCCAGCCGCCCCGGTACACCCGCAGCCAGAACAGGCCCGCTCCGACGAAGATCTCGAGCGCCAGGCCGATCCAGCCGCCGACCGCACCCAGCCCCCACTCGATGCCGAGCAGCCAGGTCAGCGGCGGGGTGGTCAGCCAGGCGGTCGCGATGCCGACGACCGCAGCGTAACGGATGTCACTGGCGCCGCGCAGCACCCCCCAGGCGATCACGTTGGCGGAGTCGGCGACCAGGAACGCGAGCCCGACGTGGAGCAGCGTGGTCGCCCGCGCCGCGAGCGTGGGGTCCCCGGCCGACATCGCCTCGGTGATGGTCGCCCCGAGCGCGAGGTAGCCGACGAGGCACGCCGTGGCGAACCCGACCCCGAGCACGAGCGCGCGGCGCGCCACCACCGGCACGAGCCCGTCCCTGCCCGCTCCGACCGCCTGCCCCCACGAGCACCGCCGCCGCCTCGGCGAGCGCGTGCGCCGGCAGGAACGAGACGTTGATGAGGTGGAGGACGACCTGGTGTGCGGCGCCATCGACCGCGCTCATCCCCGCGATCAGCAGGGTCAGGATCAAGAACGAGCCGACCTCCATGATGAACTGCAGGCCGTTCGGCACGCCTTGCGCCCAGACGTCCCGGGCCGCCGCTGCGGTCCAGCGCAGGCGGCGGAGCCGCGCGCGCATCGGCCACGCGAGCACGCCGAGCTCGGTGACGTGGCCGAACAGGGTCGCGACCGCGGCACCCGCCACGCCCCAGCCGAGGCCGAGGATCAGCACGACATCGACCGCGATGTTGACCGCGTTCCCCGCGAGCGCCGCGCGCATCGGGGCACGGCTGTCGCCCTCGCCATAGCTCGCCTCGCGGAGCGCGACGTAGAGCAGCAGCACGGGCGCACCGAGGGTCCGGATCGCGAGGTACTCCGCCGCGAACCCGCCGGCCCGCGGTGACGCCGACAGGTGCACGAGCAGCGGCGCGATCAGCTGACCCGCCACGAGCGCCGCGGCGCCGAGGGCGAGCGCTATCACGAGCGCCGCACCGACGAGCTCGGGCAGCCGGTCGCGGCGGTTCGCGCCGACGGCCTGCGACACCAGGGTCTTCGCGCCACGCAGCAGGCCGATGCCGAAGCACACGAGCGCGAAGCCGACGACGCCGGCGAGGCCGACGCCGGCGAGCTCGTCCGCACCGAGCTGCGCGACGAAGGCCGTCGACGCGAGGGTCATCGTCGAGAAGGACAGCATCGAGACGGTGATCGGCCACGCGAGGCGCAGCAGCTCGCGGCCGGGTCGCTCGGTCCACAGCAGAGGTCCAGGTTCAGGAGACGCGGAGCCGGTCATGACGATCCTCGAAGCAGCAAAGCAGCAGCGAGCGACCCCACGGCCGCCCCATCGGGAGCGCGTTTGGTCGCCGAGACCCAAACGAGCTCCAGGTCTTTCGACCGGAGCCCGCGGTGGTGAGGATCGTTGGATCCTGGCTTCGAGTCAGCTTCTCGAGCGGCGCCCACCGCGGGCACGGACATCATCGACGAGACACGTCGACGACGTCTGGTGCGTGATGCGGCAGGAGCTGCTCATGAATCGACTCTCGCGTGGACGCACGAAGCCGTCAAGCTTCGTGTTCGCGTCGTGACGAGAAGAGACAATTCCACCCGCGCCTCGAGCGCGGGCTTTAGCAATTGATCATCTTGCTGCGCGCGCTCGAGGCGCGGGTCGCTCACCGCACGAGGTACTTCACGGTCGCACGCTCGCAGGTCTGGAGGGCGCGCTGCGAGGAGCCACCCGGCAGCGCCGCGAACCGCCAGCGCTCGGCATCGCGCAGCACGGCGGCGTCGAACGCCGGGGACGCGGTACCCTCGACCATCGCCACCTTGGTGACGTGGCCATCGGGGTCGACGCAGAGCTCGATCGAGGCGACGGCGGTCTCGCCGAGGTGCGAGCGAACGTGGCCCGCGATGCGGTCGACGCTCGGCAGCCGTGGTTCGATCGCCGACGGGAACACGGTGCGGAGCTGCGCCGGATCCTCGCCGAGGTCGAGCTGGACCCGCGCGCGCGGCGCGGTCTCGCGATCGACGCCGAGGGTCTGGGACGAGGCGCAGGCAGCGAGCGAGGCGCCCGCGAGGGTGGTGACGAGACAGCGAGCGAGGTGGGGCACGAGCTACTCCTTGGGCGGTACGCGATCCGGCAGCCTCCCAGCACCCGACTCGCGGGGATCGCCTACTCAAGCTCCGTGCCAGCGGCACCGCGATTCAACCTCGCGAAACTGCTCGCCTGATCGCCGCGACGCGACGCCGCATGCGGCGATCTCGGGGTGTCGCAGAGGTTTGGAATGCAGAACGGGGTCCGCCGGTTGACAGGCCGCGCGCCGGGCGCTTTGCTCGGCCCCCTTCAACCCTGCTGATGCCCGGCCTCCCGGCGCGGGTCTCGAACCACACCATGTCTGATCGCCTCACCGACGACGTCACCAAGTATCAGGGCCGGTTCAACGCGCTCAAGGCCGAGGTCGGCAAGGTCCTCGTCGGCCAGGACGAGATGCTGCACCGCCTCCTCCTCGGCATGCTGGCCGGCGGCCACGTGCTGCTCGAGGGCGTCCCCGGCCTCGCGAAGACCCTCGTGGTCCGCACGCTCGCCGACGCGCTCGACGGCACCTTCAGCCGCATCCAGTTCACGCCCGACATGCTGCCGGGCGACGTGGTCGGCACCCAGATCTACAACCCGCGCGAGGGCTCGTACACGGTGAAGAAGGGCCCGGTGTTCGGCCACTTCATCCTGGCCGACGAGATCAACCGCGCGCCCGCGAAGGTCCAGGCCGCGCTGCTCGAGGCGATGCAGGAGAAGCAGGTCACGCTCGGCGATCAGACGTTCAAGCTGACCGAGCCGTTCCTCGTGCTCGCGACGCAGAACCCGATCGAGCAGGAGGGCACCTACCCGCTGCCCGAGGCGCAGCTCGACCGCTTCATGCTCAAGGTCAAGGTCGGCTATCCGACGAAGGACGACGAGATGAAGATCCTCGACCGCATGGCGGGATCGGGGATCGAGCCGACCGCATCGAAGATGATGGGGATCGACGAGATCCTCGCGGCGCGCGACGTCGTGCGGCAGGTCTTCGTCGACGACAAGGTCAAGCGCTACGCGGTCGACCTCGTCGCGGCGACGCGCGACCCGAAGGGCAACGGCCTCCCCCAGCTCGCGCCGCTGATCGACAACGGCGCGTCGCCGCGTGCCACGATCTCGCTGATCAAGGTCGCGAAGGCGCAGGCCCTGCTGTCGGGCCGCAGCTACATCTCGCCGCACGACGTCAAGACGATCGCCCACGACGTGCTGCGCCACCGCATCCTCGCCAGCTACGAGGCCGAGGCGCAGGGGAAGACGACCGATCACGTGATCGGTCAGATCCTCGAGAACGTCCCGGTTCCCTGAGGAAAGGTCCTCGTGCTGCCCGCGGAGATCGCGCAAGCCGTCAAGCGCATCCAGTTCATCACCGGCCGCCACGTCTCGGACGTGATGGCCGGCGCCTATCTGTCCGTGTTCAAGGGGCGCGGCATGGAGTTCGACGAGGTCCGGCCATACGTCCCGGGCGATGACATCCGCGCGATCGACTGGAACGTCACCGCGCGCACCGGCGAGCCGCACATCAAGCGGTTCGTCGAGGAGCGCGAGCTCACCGTGATGTTGCTCGTCGACGTCTCGGCGTCGCAGGACTTCGGCTCTGGCCGGCGCAGCAAGCTCGAGGCCGCGACCGAGCTGTCGGCGCTGCTCGCGATGAGCGCGGTCGAGAACGGCGACAAGGTCGGCATGCTGCTGTTCCACGGCGGGCCGGACCTCTACATCCCGCCGCGCAAGGGCGGCAAGCACGCGCTCCGCGTCGTCCGCGAGGTGCTCGCGCACGGCCAGACCGAGGCCGCCGGCGTCAGCGCGCGACGCGCGTGGCGCGAGCTCGGCCAGACGGTGCGGCGGTGGTTCACGAAGCTGCAGCAGGCGACGGCGGCCGCGGCGGCGACGCCCACGCGGCGCTCGACGAGCATCGCGGCGGCCCTCGAGTTCTGCCGCCAGGTGCTGCCGCGCCGCGCGGTGATCTTCCTGATCTCGGACTTCCTCGACGACGGCTACCTGCAGGTGCTGCGGCACGCGAACCGCAAGCACGACGTGGTCGCCGCGCTGATCACGGATCCCCGCGAGGCGGCGATGCCGCCCGCCGGGCTGGTGACACTCGAGGACGCCGAGTCCGGCAAGACGCGGCTCGTCGATACGCAGTCGAAGACGTTCCGCGACGAGCTCGCGGCGCGCGCCGCGACGCGACAGACCCAGCTCAAGGATCAGCTGCGCGCGACCGGCATGGACCTCATCGTGTTCGATGCGTCGGAGTCGATGGTCGAGCCGCTGCTGCGGTTCTTCCGCGAGCGCGAGCGGAGGATCCACCGATGACGAGGATGTTCCTGGCGACCGTCGGCGTGCTCGGCGCGCTCGCCGCCTGCAGCAGCGACGAGAGCCGCGAGGAAGCAGCGGACGTCGTCATCGCGCCCGCGAAGGACGCGATCACGAAGACCGTGGAGCACGGGCCGGTCAAGGCGACGGTGAAGGTGTGGCCGCCGCAGCCGACGCTCGGCGACACGATCTATGTGCGGCTCGAGGTCGAGGCGCCCGCCGGGATCAGCATCGACGCGCCGTTCCAGGAGGCGGGCGACCAGCGGCTCGGCCGGTTCAAGGTGCTCGGGTTCGTCCGCGACACCGCGCGCCGGCCGGGTGGCGGCCAGCTCCACGAGCAGACGTACACGCTCGAGGCACAGACCAGCGGTCGCCATCGCGTGCCGCCGTTGCGCCTCGAGATGCTCGACGGCCGCAGCGCTGCGGGGAGCGGCGAGCAGGCCAAGCCGCAGGAGATCCTGACCGACGAGATCCCGCTCGAGATCGCGCCGGTCAAGACCGAGGCCGTCGACGCCGCGCTGCGACCGGCGCGCGGCACGCTCGACCCGGACGTCGGCGGCACGAGCTGGACGCTCGTCCTCGGCCTCGTCAGCGTCGGGCTGATCGCGATCTCCGGTGGCGTGCTGCTCGTCCGCGGCCTGCGGGCCCGCCGCCGCATCGAGCAGCAGCGCTCCGCGTACGAGGACGCGGTGGCGCAGCTCCGCGCGCTCGAGGATCGCGGCGCGCCCGATGCCGCCACGGCGGATAGCTGGTTCGTCGCGCTGTCGGCGATCGTCCGCACGTACCTGGAGAAGCGCTACGGGATCCGCGCACCCGAGCTCACCACCGAGGAGTTCCTGCAGCACGTCGCCGACGTCCGTATTGATGGCAGCGTGGGTCTGAGCGCGGAGCATCGCGCGCTGCTCGTGCAGTTCCTCGAGCGCTGCGATCGCGTCAAGTTCGCCGGCTACCGGCCCGACGCGGAGGAGTCCCTCGCGACGCTCGCCGCCGCGCGCGGCTTCATCGAGGACACCCGGCTGCGCACCGACACCCTGGCGAGGGCCGCATGACCCTGCCCTTCGAGCTCACCTCGCCGTGGTTCCTGCTCGCCGCCCTGCTCGCGATCCCGGCGGTGTGGTGGTCGCGCCGCAGCGCGGGCCGCGTGGTGTTCTCGTCGCTGCGGGCGCTGCCCGCGGGCGGCCACACCTGGCGCACCCGCATCGCCTGGGTGCCCGACGCTCTCGTCGGGCTCGCGATCGTCAGCCTCGCGGTCGCGCTCGCGGGCCCGCGCGCCGGCGACAAGAGCGCGCGGATCAAGCGCGAGGGCATCGCGATCATGATGGCGGTCGACGTCTCGGGCTCGATGCGGGCCCTCGACCTGTCGCAGCAGAACCGCGAGCTGACCCGGCTCGACGCGGTCAAGCAGGTCTTCGAGAAGTTCGTGCGCGGCGGGGAGGCGCTCGCCGGCCGCCCCGACGACGCGATCGGCCTCGTCGCCTTCGCGAAGTACGCGGAGACCAGCAGCCCGCTGACGCTCGACCACGGCAACCTCATCGCGTCGGCGCGCCAGCTCGACTTCGCGCGCGAGTCCGAGGATGGCACCGCGATCGGCGCGGGCCTCGAGCTCGCGGTGCAGCGGCTCGTGGAGTTCGGCGCGCGCAGCCGGATCGCGATCCTGCTCACCGACGGTGAATCCAACGTCCACGAGATCAACGAGGACACCGCGATCGAGGACGCGATCAAGGCCGGCATCAAGGTCTACACGATCGGCGCGGGCACGACCGGCATCGCGCCGGTGCGGGTCGACGTCGGCGGCGGTCGCACCGAGCTGATGCAGACCCGGGTCTCGATCGACGAGGCCACGCTCCGCAAGATCGCCGACAAGACCGGAGGCCAGTACTTCCGCGCGACCGACCACGCGAGCCTCGGGCGGATCTACGCGCAGATCGACAAGCTCGAGCGGACGACCTTCGAGGAGGAGCGCTTCCTCGACTACCACCACTACTACCCGTGGTTCGTGGGCATCGCGATGGCGCTCGTGGTGCTCGCGCTGCTGCTGCGCGGCACCGTGCTGCGGAGGCTGCCGTGATCGACTGGAGCTTCGTCCACGTCGAGCGCATCCACCTCGTGTGGCTCGCGCTCGCGCTCGTCACCCTGCTCTACCTGCTCGACCGCCGCTCGCGGAGCGCGCTGTCGACGTTCCTCTCCCCGGTGATGCAGCGCCGGCTGACCGCGCAGGCCAGCCCGGCTCGCGTGCTGGTCCGGCTCGGCCTGGTGCTGTGCGCGATGCTGTTCGCGATCGGCGCGGTGATGCGCCCGCAGGCGCGCGGCGTCACCCAGACCGTGACCGCGTCGCGAGCGGCGGCCGACGTGGTGTTCGTGCTCGATACGTCGCGGTCGATGCTGGCCGAGGACACCGCGCCCAACCGGTTCGCGCGCGCCAAGGCGGAGATCGGTCAGCTGGTGTCGCGGCTGAGCGGACACCGCGTCGGGCTCGTCGCGTTCGCGGGCCGCGCCGCCCAAGTCTGCGTGCTGACGCCCGACCACTCGTTCTTCCGGACCGTGCTCGCGACCGTCGACACCCGGAGCGCGGGGCGCGGCGGCACGAAGATCGGCGAGGCGATCAAGGTCGCTCTCAAGGGCTTCCCGCCGGGCCCCGGCGCGAAGCTGATCGTGCTGATCACCGATGGTGACGATCAGGATCCGTACTCCGAGGAGGCGGCGAAGGCGGCGCGCGATGCCGGCGTGAAGATCGTCGCGGTCGGGCTCGGCAGCGAGACCGGCAGCGAGATCCGGCTGACCGATCCGCAGACCGGCGCGAAGACGACGCTGATGCACGAGGGCGCGCCCGTGATCAGCAAGCTCGACGGCGAGCAGCTCCGCACGATCGCGCTCGTCACCGAGGGCGCGTACATCCCGGCCGGGACGTCGGCGATCGATCTCGACTCGATCATGGCGAGCCACGTCCAGCCGATCGTCCAGCAGGCGGCGGATGCCGCCGTCCGCGTGATCCCGGCCGAGCGCTATCCATGGCTGGTGCTCGGCTCGCTGCTCTGCCTGCTCGCGGCCCTGTGGGTCGGTGCCGGTGCGGGCGACCGGAGGGCCGCATGAGGCAGCTCGTCATCCTGGTGCTCTGCGTGCTCGGGCTCGCGGCCTGCGACCGCGGCGAGCACCGCACCGCGCGTGTCGAGTACAACCGCGGCGTCGCGGCGCTCGGGAGCGGCGACTTCGAGGCGGCGATCAAGGCGCTGCTCCAGGCGCGCAGCGGGGCCGGCGTGGACCCCGATCTGCGGTTCCGTGCCGCGTACAACCTCGGGCTCGCGTACGCCGCGCAGGCCGACAAGCTGCGCAAGCAGCCGGAGGCCGACCTCGCGAAGGCGCTCGACCACGCCCAGCAGGCCGCGTCGTGGCTCGGCGATGCGAGCCGGCAGCGCCCGACCGATGCCGACACCCAGACGAACCTCGCGATCGTGCGCGCGCGCGTCCAGGCGATCACCGACGAGCTGCGCAAGGGCGAGGGCAAGCTCGAGGCCCGGATCGATGGCGCGATCCGCGACCAGCGCGGCGTGCTCGATGGCGTGCGCGACGCGTGGCTCGCGATCAAGCAGGCCGGCGGCACCGATCCGCTCGCCCAGCAGGCGCGGCTGACGCACCTCGCGGATCTCGAGCGCGGCATCGTCGCCGAGGTCGGCGCGATCTCGGATCTCGCGGCCGACGAGATCGATGAGATCGGCAGGAAGGCGGACGACCAGCGCACCGACGAGGAGAAGGTGCGCGTCGTCCAGCTCAAGAACCTCGAGCTCTACCTGCTCGAGAGCCGCAACCGGATCGCCGATGCACGCCGCAAGCTGCAGGAGCTCGCCGCCGAGGACGCGCTCGCGAAGGCGGAGGCCGCGCTCGTCGCGCTCAAGCGGGCGCGCGAGCAGCTGCTCGATCCGATCGCGGTGCTCGGCGCGCTCGCGCAGGAGCAGCTCGGCGTGCTTCGCGAGACCGTGGACGCCGCGGGTGGACCGGCGATCGTGCTCGATCCCGCGGCGGCGAAGGCTCCGGCTCCCGACGGACGCCCGGCCTGGCTCGAGCCCGCGGTGATCGCGGCACGCGAGGGCGGGCTGCGTGACCGGCTCGAGGAGGTGCGAGCCCGGCTCGCGGCGGCGACCGATCCAGCCG
>JALZOI010000683.1 GCA_030857245.1 Myxococcota bacterium | reverse complement strand
GAGCGACGCGGGATCGCCGGCATCGCAGATCGCGACCGGCGCGCCATCGGCGAGCTCCTCGAGCGCGGCAGCCCGCCGCCCGGCGAGCACGATCGGAGCGCCGGTGCGCACGAGCTCGGTGACGATGCGGCGGCCGACCAGCCCGCTCGCGCCGAGGACGACGATGCGATCGGTGCGATCGGTGCGCGCGCGGGCAGGCGGCAGCGGATCGGTACCGCGGTGGTCGCGAGGATCAGGGGAGCTCATAACGAAGTCCGAGGCGTGCGGCGTGCTGGAGGCGTCCGTAGTCCCCCGCGGCGGTGGGGATCGCGTAGCCCTCGCGCACGGCCTGGCAGCTGCGCGTCGCATAGTCGAAGCCGCTCGCGAGGCAGTCGAGCTGATACCGCGGATCGTAGGCGCTGCGGTCGACCTCGACGCCCGGAAAGTACTGCAGCCCGTACGTCAGCTCGACCATCCAGCTACGGCCGAGCCGCGCCTGGACGCCGCCATCGAGCGTCAGCGAGGCGGGCGCGATCGTCATCGGCGACGTGCGCTCGGGGTCGACGGACGCGGTCTCGAAGCCGACGCGGCCTCCGAACCGGAACGGCTGACCGAGATCGATCTGCTCGACGCCGCCCCACACCGCGAACGAGTCGTGCATGCCGCGCGGGCGCAACGTCCACTCGGGCACGCCGTTCGGCACGAACGTGCTGCCGTGGCCGCGCACGTCGTACGCCGCGAACCGCGACAGGTCTTCCCAGCGCCCGCCGATCGTCACATCGAGCAGCTGCGGCAGCCGCGCGCGGAGCTCGGCATCGACGCTCGCGGGATATTGCACATAGACCGTCGAGCCGCCGCGCAGCACGCCGCCGCCGTCCCGCGGCGCCTGGGTCACGTGCATGTCGCCGGCGAGCTTCGACTGGATGTCGAAGCCCGGTGGCGTGTGGTACGCGACCCCGAGCCAGACGTCGCGGTAGATCCGCGCGAGCAGGCCGAGGTTGACCTTGAGGTTCGACGTCGCGATGGACTTGCTGCGGACGTCGACGTCGTAGCTCTCGCTCGCGGCCGGATGCTCCACGCCGCACGGCATCCCGCCGCAGTCGCTGCCGATCCCGCGCGGGCCTTCGCCGGCCGCGAGTGCGGTATCGCGGGCGTAGCGCAGCCGGAGGAACGTGTTGTCGTGGGACACGCTCGCGCCGAAGTACAGCCGCCTCGTGATCTTGATCGTGCTGCCGATCGACGCGAGGTAGTCGCGCTGCTGGACGCCGAGCGTGTGATAGCGCAGCTCGTCGTGATCGCGCGGGAACAGCTCGGGTGGCGGGCTGCGGAGCTCGAAGCTGACCGCGTAGCGGGTGCCCGGGTGCAGCACGACCGCGAGCATGCCGCCGACGCCGAGGTCGCTGTCGGCGACGCGCGGGCCGTCGCGGAGGGTGCCGGTCGCGAGATCGAGCTGCTTGCGCCGGATGTCGTACGACTCGACGACGCCGGTCGTCGCCACGTAGATCTCGTCGACCAGCCCGATCCCCAGCGCCGCCGGGTTGAGCGTGATCGAGGAGGCGTGCGGCACGGTCGCGCCCGTGAAGACGCCGCGCCCGACGGTCGGGTCGGAGCGTGGGGAGGCGACCGCCACGCTGGCAGTGCAACAGATCGCGAGAGTGAGGATCGGCCGGGCGGCCATCGCGCGGAACGTATCACCACGATAAGCTCGCGCCATGCTCGTGCGTGCGCTGACGATCACTGTTGCCTGGATGGTCCTGTGCTCTGCCTGTGACAAGGCCGATCACGAGAACATCGACAAGTGGACCCGAACCCAGAAGGGGCCCGGCAAGCTGAAGAAGGCGCTTGCCGACGAGGATCTCGATCCCGACCTGTCCGCACATGCGGGCGCGAACCTCGTCAAGATGACGCAGGACAACGAGGTGCGCGCCGCGCTCGAGCGGATGTCGCCCGGTCGCCGGACCCAGGTGATCTCCAAGCTCGCGCCCCGGCTGTGGGACATCGCGCGCATCGAGAGCGAGAACAACCTGCCGAATCCGCCCCAGATCATGGCGAAGGACGCGCTCGTCAGCCTGCGCAAGTCGGCCGACGAGACCCAGCGCAAGCAGATCGACGGCTACCTCATCGACTGGTATGCGGTGTCGTCGTACGAGGCGCGCGCCGGCGTCGGCTCGAACCTCGGGGCCTCGGTGATCCGCTTGCTCGGCCCGCCGGCCGGCACGAAGCTGATGGCGGTCGCGAACAGCGTGATCGCCGCGCCCGGCCAGGACAAGGTGAAGAACCGGATCGGCGACGAGCTGCTGCTCGGCCTCGCGGCCTCGGCGCACCCCGAGGCCGTGAAGTACGTGCTCGATCTCGCGACGATGGATCGGGGCGACGCGACGCTCGGCAAGCGCGCGATGACCGCCCTCTACAAGACGTACGTCGACCCGGGCGGCCTGTTCGATATCGCCAGCCCCGAGCCGCTCGCCGCGAACCTCGACGCCATCGTCGCGGTCGCGAAGGATGACGCCCAGCCCGGCCAGGTCATCAATGATGCGGTCGCGCTGATCCGCGCGGTCGGCCCCCCGGCGTGCCTGCCCCCGCTGCTCGGGATGGTGCAGGTGCCGCACAAGGAGTCGCGGTTCAAGTACGTCGCGGCCTTCAACGCCCTCAAGTGCGGCGGCCCCCGGAGCATCGTCGAGGTCATCCGGGCGCTGCCCGACTCCGGGGCGTACGTCCGGGACGAGCTCCAGGGTTCGATCTCGGGCGAGATCGCCAGGATGACGCCCCGGGACCAGGTCCAGGTCGCCCTCCGCGAGCTCCTGGCGGACAAGTCCACGATCGCGCGCTGGGTGGCGATGGAGGCGCTTGCCGCCATGAAGTCGACCGAGGACGCGCCGAAGATCGCAGCACTATCCCGGAACAAGGAGCGGCTGACCGGCTACTGGGGGGAGCGGAATCCCGAGGGGAAATCGGACCCGACGCTCGGCGACCGGGCGAAGGAGCTGGTCGGTCAGCTCGGTGGCCCGGTAGGGGCCAAGTAACCGCAAGCTATCCGCGATGTGTCGCGTTCGCTGAGTGGATGTAGTATCGTCATCACGGCCGGGAGACGAGGATCAGGGCCTGGGCCTGTCCGACACCGGCGGAGTACATGCGCATGGACCAGAGCAAGAAGACGATGCGCCACTTCTACTGCCGAGACGTCCTGTGGGAGACGTTCGAGCAGATGGCCAACGACTTCGATTGCTCCATCGATTACCTCGTCAACGAGGCGATGCGGTACTACGCACGATCGAAGAACTACCAGTCGCCGGGCGCGCCGCAGATGACGGGCGGGTCGCCGGTCTCGAACGGTCCGAATGGACCGAGCGCCGGGCCGGGTGGGCCGGGTGGGCAGAGCGGTCCGACGTCGTATCCGCCGAAGGGCCATCCCTCGGGCCAGGGCCGCGCACAGCCGGGCACGCAGCCTCCGCCGCAGCAGAGCAACAACCTGACGGGCGGGCAGACCTCGCAGGCGCCGCAGCGCCGCGCGGCGCCTCCGACGCCCGGCTACACGGCTCCTGGCGCGAACACCGCCGGCCGCTCGCCGATGAGCGCGAGCGGGATGGGTGGCGGCAACGCGATGGCGGCGCACGCACCGCAGCCGGCGACGAACCACCAGGCGGCGCAGATGCCGCAGATGGGTGCGGCCGGGCCGACGCTCTTCCTCGTCTACAACGGCCAGCGCTACCCGGTCACGAAGGACCAGTTCATCATCGGCCGCGGCAGCAAGACGTCGGACTTGCCGATCAAGGACGGCAACATCTCGCGCAAGCACGCCGCCGTGATCCGGCGCAACGGGACCTTCTACATCAAGGATCTCGGGTCGACGAACGGCATCGACTACAAGGGCATGCGCATCGACAACAAGCGCATCGACGAGGGGGACGTGTTCCACCTCTGTGACTACGAGCTGCGGTTCACGTATCGCACGGACTAGGCAGCGCCGCTCGCGTCAGCGCGCGGTGCTAGGGTGCGCGTCGTGGATGCCGAGCTGAAGCGTCGCGTGGACGCGTTGCGCCGGCCGCTCGAGCTGGCGGCCGCCGACAACTTCGCCGGCGTCCGGCGCGTGCAGGGGCTCGGCAACGTCCTCCGGCTCGCGTGCGACGGCGTGCTCGCGAAGCGCGGGCCGGGCGAGCCGTGGAT
>JALZOI010000682.1 GCA_030857245.1 Myxococcota bacterium | reverse complement strand
CCGCCGCGACGCCGGCCGCGACGTGCGCCGTGGCGGGGCCGCGCGCGAACGCCGGGTTGAGCTCCCGGGTGAGTCGCACGACGCTGCCGATCGGGACCACCAGCGAGCTGCCGCCGACGAGCACGACGCGCAGGCTGGTGCCCGGCAGCTCCTCGACGATCACGCCCTTGAGGACGCTGCCATCGGCGGTGTGCACGACGTCCCACAGCTGGACGACGGCAGGATCGATCTCCGCCGCGCGCGCGGCCGCCGGGAACGCGAGCAGTCCGACCGTGAGCACGGCAGCCTTGATCATGCAGCGAGCTGTAGCGCGGAACCGGTGTCG
Source organism: Myxococcota bacterium (assembly GCA_030857245.1). Lineage (GTDB taxonomy): Bacteria > Myxococcota_A > Polyangia > Haliangiales > Haliangiaceae > JABFXX01. Next base: position 3,828 of record JALZOI010000682.1, on the reverse strand, counting down.
TGCGCGACCCGACCACGCGATCCGGTGATCAGGCGAGATCGAAGCGATCGAGCTCCATCACCTTCGTCCAGGCCTTCACGAAGTCGCGCACGAACTTCTCCTGCGCATCCGAGCTCGCGTAGACCTCGGCGAGGCTCCGCAAGATCGCGTGCGAGCCGAACGCGATGTCGACGCGCGTGGCCGACCACCGGCGCGCGCCGGTCTTGCGATCACGACCCTCGTACACATCCCCCGCATCCGACACGGCGGTCCAGCTCGTGCTCATGTCGAGCAGGTTCACGAAGAAGTCGGTCGTCAGGACGCCGGGACGCGTCGTGAGCAGGCCGTGCTCGGTCCGCCCGACGTTCGTGCCGAGGACCCGCAGGCCGCCGAGCAGCACCGTCATCTCGGGGGCGGTCAGGGTCAGCAGCTGTGCGCGATCGACGAGGAGCTCCTCGGCCGGGACCGCATAGCGATCCTTGGCGTAGTTGCGGAAGCCGTCGACGATGGGCTCGAGCACGCTGAACGCCGCGACGTCGGTCTGCTCCTGCGAGGCATCCGCGCGCCCCGGTCGGAACGGCACGGTGACGGTGTGACCGGCAGCCGCGGCGGCCTGCTCGACGCCGACGCCGCCCGCGAGCACGATCAGATCGGCGAGCGAGAGCTGCGTCCCGCCCTGCTGCGCGCTCGTGAAGTCGCGCTGGATGCGCTCGAGCACGCCGAGCACCTTCGCCAGCTCCGCGGGCTCGTTGACCTCCCAGTCGCGCTGCGGCGCGAGCCGGATGCGCGCGCCATTCGCGCCGCCGCGCTTGTCGGAACCGCGGAACGTCGACGCGGCTCCCCAGGCGACCGAGACCAGCTGCGAGACCGTGAGCCCCGAGCGCGCGATCTGGCCCTTGAGCGCCGCGAGGTCCCGCTCGTCGACGAGCGGGTGCGCGACCGCGGGGATCGGGTCCTGCCAGAGCAGCTCCTCGGCCGGCACCTCGGGCCCGAGGTAGCGAACCTTCGGCCCCATATCGCGGTGAGTCAGCTTGAACCACGCGCGCGCGAACGCATCCGCGAACTGATCCGGGTTGGCGAGGAAGCGCCGCGCGATCTTCTCGTACGCGGGATCCATCCGCAGCGCGAGGTCGGTCGTCAACATGCCCGGAGCGTGGCGCTTCGCTGCATCGTGCGCATCCGGCACCGTCCCGGCGCCGGCGCCGTGCTTCGGCGTCCATTGCTGCGCGCCCGCCGGGCTCTTCGTGAGCTCCCAGTCGTACGCGAACAGGTGCTCGAGGAACTCGGTGCTCCACTGCGTCGGCCGGGTGGTCCAGGTCACCTCGAGCCCGCTACTGATCGCATCACCGCCATGCCCGGTGCCGAGCTTGTTGTGCCAGCCGAAGCCCTGGTGGGCGATGTCGGCTGCCTCCGGATCGAACCCGACGTGCTCGCCGGGCTGGCCGGCGCCGTGCGCCTTGCCGAACGTATGGCCGCCCGCGATCAGCGCGACGGTCTCCTCGTCATCCATCGCCATCCGCTTGAACGTCTCGCGGATGTCGCGCGCGGAGGCCACCGGGTCGGGCGTGCCGTTCGGGCCCTCGGGGTTCACGTAGATGAGGCCCATCTGGACCGCGGCGAGCGGCGCCTCCAGCTCGCGCTCGTCGGAGTAGCGCTTGTCCTCCAGCCACTTCTTCTCCTGGCCCCAGTAGACGTCGGCCTCGGGCTCGAAGATGTCCTCGCGCCCGCCGCCGAAGCCGAACGTCCTGAAGCCCATCGACTCGAGCGCGACGTTGCCGGTGAGGATCATCAGATCCGCCCACGAGATCTGGCGGCCGTACCGCTGCTTGATCGGCCACAGCAGCCGGCGCGCCTTGTCGAGGTTCACGTTATCCGGCCACGCGTTGAGGGGCGCGAACCGCTGGCTGCCCTTCCCGGCACCACCACGGCCGTCGCCCGTGCGGTAGGTGCCGGCGCTGTGCCACGCCATGCGGATGAACAGCGGGCCGTAGTGCCCGAAGTCCGCCGGCCACCAGTCCTGCGAGTCCGTCATCAGGGCGTGCAGGTCCTGCTTCAGCGCGGCGTAGTCGAGGCTCCGGAAGGCCTCGGCGTAGTCGAAGTCGCCATCCATCGGACTCGAGAGCGGCGAGCGCTGGTGCAGGGTCTCGAGGTGGAGCTGGTTGGGCCACCAGTCGCGGTTGGTGGTTCCCCGGCCCGCCTGGTGCTTGAAAGGACACTTCGCTTGGGTCATCCCAGGCACCCTACGCAAAGCTCGCTGACAAGTCGCTGCGAGTTCTCAGTACGCTCTGATAGCTTCAGACTATCAGGTGCGTGCAGGGCGCGGCGCGGGTCGCTGCACGACGACCGGCGGTGGCTACGACGCGGCCAGGATCTCCTCGCGAACCGCCCAGGCCGCCGCGCTCGGCTGCAGCCTGACGGTCACGAGCGCTCCGGGGAACGCGGCCTGCCGCGCGGGCGGCTCGTGGGGGACCGCGCGGCGGGGCAGCATCGGCGTGGGGACCTCGCTCACGGTCACGACGTACGACTCGAACTCGAGCTCCGGATCGGCGGTCTCGATCGCGAGCGCCCGCAGCGCGTCCCGCAGCTCGCTCGCGGTCGGCCGCTGTCCGGGCACCTTCAGGAGCATCCGGTGGATCAGCTCGCACAACGCCCGGGGCGCAGCCGGACACTGCGGCGCGAGCGGCGCTTCCGTCGCGTGGAGGTGCAACGCGACCATCTCCGCGAGCGAAGCGCCCTCGAAAGGGAGGTGGCCGGCGAGCGCCTCGTACGCGATCACGCCCAGCGAATAGAGATCGCACGGGGGCGCGATGTCCCGACCGAGGATCTGCTCGGGAGACATGTAGCTCGGCGTCCCGAAGGTCATGCCCTCGAGGGTGAACCGGCCGGCGGCGCCCTGGCGAGCCACGCCCCAGTCGATGACCCGGAGCGGATACGCACTCCCCGGGTCCGCAAACAGGATGTTGTCGGGCTTGAGGTCGCGGTGGATGATGCCGCGCGCGTGCACCGTGGTCAGCACGTCCGCCAGGTGCGTCAGCAGCGCGATGACCTCGCCCGACGCCAGCCGCGGCTGAGCGTCCATCTTGGTGGCGAGGCTGTCGCCGGTGACGAGCTCCATCGCGATCCACGGGCGCCCATCATCGAGCAGCCCACAGTCGAAGATCGGGACGATGCCGGGGTGGCGGAGGTCGTCGAGGATCGACGCTTCCTGCGCCATCCTCGAGCTCATCGCGGGGGCGGCGAGCAGCTCGGGGAGCAGCACCTTGATCGCGACGTGGCGCGACAGCATGGTGTGGACCCCCTCGAACACCTTGCCCATGCCGCCCGATCCGATCTGCTTCACGATCTTGTAGGAGCCCACGCTCGAGCCCGCGCGGATGACGTGCCGGCGAGCGGTCATCGGCGGCTCCCCGCGAACCCGTGCGCGAGGTGAGTGCCGACGCGAGTGGTGGAGCGATGTGAGAGGGTGGTCATGTAGGCCTTGTCGGTCACGGAGTGAGTCGGGCGATGCGCCGTGGCTGCCTCGAACCTCGAGCAGCATGCGTGCCGCGCCGATCGTGACCCCGCGCCGCGCCGCAGGCCCTGGCGCGAGGGTGGCGGCTCGAGCCGGCGAGCCGCAGCGCTCGTCGATGCATGATCTGCGAGCGCGCCGAGTGCGCTACACCGACGGCGCCACGCGGCGTGTGGGTGGTGTCTCGAGCGGCGACGGTAGGTCGCAGCTGCAGCGACGTCAGCGCCGCGAGCTCGCGCACTCGGTATCGACGGTGGCGGCATCGATGAAGGCTCGATGCAGCGTGACCGCGAGCGGTGTCGCCGCCCCCGGCCGCTCCACCACCACGCGGACCGTCGAGC
>JALZOI010000681.1 GCA_030857245.1 Myxococcota bacterium | reverse complement strand
CGGCGGCGGGGGCGCCGGCGGCGGCGCCGCGAGGAACGCGAGCCCGAGCGCGACCGCGTGCTTGCACATCGGATCGCCGACCGGGCACATGCAGCGCACGTCCAGGCTGCTGCCCCGCGCCTCGATCCGGACGGCGTAGCGCTGCGTGCCGACGACGACGCCGGTGAGCGCGTCGTCCCCCGCTTCCCACGACGCCACGTGCCCCTGGTACCAGTACTTCTGCCCGCGCTCGAACGCGTATCCGGCGAGCGCGCGCAGCCGCGGTTCGGTCAGGACATCACGGAGCGCCACAGCCCGCGGAGTCTAGCGGGCTCATTCCCCGACGGCGACGTAGCGATCCAGCTCTTCTTCGTCGGCGTCGTCATATTCGCGCTCGCGCTGCTTGCCGGGAACGACGTTGTCGAGCACGGCGCGGATCTGCGCGAGCTCGTCGTCGAGCAGCAGGTTGCCACCGAGCTCGAGCAGGGCGAGGTGGCGGAACGCCGGCGCGCTCGCGACCAGCGCCTCGGTGGCGAGCCGCGCCATCACGCCGTTCGAGAGATCGACCGAGTGGAGCTGCCGCAGCACCGGTGACCGCGCGAGCTCGGGAATCACGCTGTCGACGAACTCGCAGTTGACGATGCCGAGGTGGCGCAGCCGCGGCAGGCCCTCGCCCGCGAGGATCGGGCGCAGCACGCCGACGTCACCCTCGGCGCCGTACGCGCTGGATCCGGACCAGATCTCGAGGTGCTCGAGCGCGGGCCAGCGCGCCGCGACGATCGCGTCGAGCTCGGCGCGGGCGAGGCCGCCGGACTCGCGGATGAACGTGCGCAGCCGCGGCAGATCGAGCTCGCCGAGCGTGCCGCCCGCGCCGCTGCGGATGTGGAGGTGCTCGAGCGCGGGCAGCTTCGCCCACGCGCCGGAGAAGTCGCCGTAGGGCGTCCAGCTGAGCTCGCTGTCGCTGTAGGTGTAGGCGTCGAAGCGGAGCGCGCGGAGGTGCGGCGCGCGCGCGGACTCGGTGACGGCGTGCAGCGTCGGCGCCCAGTCGTTGTCGTTCGAGAAGCCCGCGAGCCCGAACCGCAGCGCCTCGATGAAGCGCCCCATCGGCGACGCGAGGAACGTGCGCGTGACGTCCTCGAGCGGCTCGCCGCCATCGGCGTCAACCTTGATCGTGCAGCCGATCGCGAAGCCGTGACGGAGCTCGAACGCGAAGCTCGCGTCGGCGCTGCCGCACAGCTCGCGCAGGTGCTCGCCGAGCCGGTCCATCGCCTCGCGGTGCTTGCCGGCGAGCTCGAGCGCGGCGATCTCGCCGCGGACGTCGCCGTGCGCCATCAGCCAGTCGGCATACACGAGCCACGGCCCCGGGTCGTGCGGCGACTCCTCGCACCGGGCCTCGAGCTCGGGGTAGTGCTGCGGTTCGTAGCGCACGAGCGCCTCCTCGACCGCCACGCCGCCGCGGGCCTCGACCTCCGCGCACCGCTCCTCGTACGCGGCGCGCGCGGCGGTGCTGCGGTCGAAGTGCCAAATCTGGAGGTCACCGTCCGGCACATCGCCACCCGCGATCGCCCGACCGCCGCTCCGCGTGACGGTGTGGCCCTCCTGGCGGAGCTCGACGAACCAGCGCTCCCGGGACGCCGGCGCGGCCCACTCGTAGCGCTGATGCTGGAGCTCGCGGAGCTCGGCCTGGATCACCTCGGAGCGCGCCGGCGTGACCTCGACGTAGCCACGCGCCAGCTGCTTCGCGATCTGCTCGTCGGCGTGCGCGCTCGCGGTGGCATCGTGCCCGAACGTGCGCGCGTGCTGTTGCACGACGAGCGCGCCGACGACGCCCCACCGGAACGCCACGGCGCCTTGCGCGACGGTGACCTCCCAGTACCGCCGCGGCTCGCCCGCGAGCTCGAACCTGCGCACGGCGCTCGCTCTCAGCCCGCCGCCGCCAGCCGCCGCCGGTACAGTGCGAGCGCGAGCGCGAGCACCACCCCGATGCCGAGCGTGATCCACAGCGGCCGGTAACGGACGCCGGGCGGCGCGCCACCGCGCGTCACGGCCTCGACGACCTGGAGCGCTCCCGCACCCGTGATCGTGCTGCGTGCGCTGCCGTCGAGCGCGAGCACGAGCTCGCCGATCGCGTCGTCCTCGCCACTATCGCCGTCGACGACGATGACCCGCAGCGGTGCGTCGCCGGCGACGAGCCGCACCATCACGGCGCACGTCACGTGCAACTGATCCTTGACCTCCGGGCAGCTCGCGAGCGTGCGACCGCCCTGCACGATGCGGATCGCGGGATCTGGCAGCCCGCGGCCGAAGTCCCACGGCGATCCGTTGTCGCGCGTCGGCCGCACCGTGACCCGGACCTCCTCGAGCACGCGCGGCTCCTCGCTGCCCGACACCACGAAGCCGATCACGCCGCACGCGGCGATGATGAGCGGACCGAGCCACGGGGAGCGGAGCGCGCGTTGCACGCCGCTACTTTAGCTTGCCCAGGATGGCATCCCAGTTCGTATAGGTGCCCGACCGGTCGTTTGCCTTGCCGTACTCCACCGCCGCCGCGAACTCGGCCTTGCGCTCGGCGGGGAGCTTGTCCACCACGGACTCGAGCGTCTTCGCGGCATTGTTGCGCTCGAGATCGTCCTTCGACTGCAGCCCCGCCATCAGCACGTCGAAGCCTTGCGGGCTGCCGAGCTCGATCATGGCCTGCGCCAGATCGCCGCGCGCCATCTGCTCCTTGACCTGCGGCAGCAACGCCTCGAGCGCCGGCAGCTCGGCAGCGGTCGCGGTCGCTCCGATCAGCTCGCCGAACCGCGACACCTCCGAGAACTTCTTCGTCTTCACGATGCTTGCGGCGGCCCAGTCGAACGTCTGCTTGCCGAACGGCACCAGCGCCTTGTTCACCTGGATCCGATCGTCCCAGCCCGCCTCCGTCATCAGGTGCGCCTTCGCCGCCTCGAACACGGCGGCGTCGCCACTCGCGGCGGCCGCGGCGTAGAGCGGTCCGCGGATCATGATGTCGGCGTCGGCCTTCGCGGCCTCGAACAGCGCCATCCCGGTGCCCGGGGCCTTGATCGCGACGAGCCCCTTCGCCGCGGTCTCCCGCGCGTCGCGGGGCTTCGCTCCGTCGACGGCGATCTTCACGAGGTCGGGCGCGATCGTGACGCCGGCCTTCGCGAGCCCGGCCTCGACCTTCGAGCAGCTGACGTAGTCGGTGCACGCGGCGAGCGCGGTGACGAGCTCCGCGGGCGTGGGCTCGGCAGGCGCGGTCGGTGGCTGCGCGGCCGCCTCGATGGGCTTGGTGACCTCTGGCCGGTCGGCGGACTCTGACTGCTTCTTGCAACCGACCAGCGCGAGCGACGACACGAGCACGACGTTCAGGAAACGCTTCATGCCCCTTCCGCCGAGCAAGCAGGGTGCCACCATCAGGTGCGCGAAACCGCTGCGCGTGTGGCGGAGCTGATGGGTGCTCGCGGACCCGACCGGCTCGCGACCTGGGTCGCCGCGCCGCGGGCTCAGGGACCGGCGGGCGGCGGCGTCCACGCGGGCAGCGAGCACAGCTTGCCGCCGCCGTAGAGGTGGGCGAGCAGCTGGGTCGACACGACACCCGTGAGCCCGCCCTGGAGGAGCGCGTTGCGCGGCCGGCGCACCGGGGTCGTGCGCGCCTCGAGGGCGCGCGCGATCTTCTCGGCGTCGAACAGGCCGGTCGCCGCGAGCGACGGTGGCGACAGCAGCTCGTCGACCCACGCCGGGCGGCCCGGCGCATGGATCACCGGTTCGGGCCGGAACATCAGCGTGCCGCGCAGGGCGGTGTCGGGGGGCAGGTAGCGGCGCGCGACCTCGCGCAGGATCCACTTCTCGCGCCCCCCGCGGATCTTGAGCAGCGGGTCGAGCGATGCCGCGAGCATCACGACGTGCTCGTCGAGGTACGGGTAGCGGGGCTCGACGCCCGCCACCATCGCCACTCGATCGCCCCTGGCGGCGAGCAGGTGCCCGCCGAGCACGCACTCGTAGTCCGCGTACAGGCTGCGGTGCAGCGGATGCCAGCGGCCGAGCCGCGCCTGATCCCAGCCGTGATCGTCAGCCGGCGACCAGCTGCCGAGCTGCTCCCAGAACGACCGGGCGTAGAGGAACGCACGCGCCCGCGAGGTCAGGGCATAGAGCTGGCCGGCGCCGGTCGCGCCGAA
>JALZOI010000680.1 GCA_030857245.1 Myxococcota bacterium | reverse complement strand
GCCGGTGCCCGCGAGCGCGGTCAGCCAGTCGGCGGCGTGCGGCGCGAGCGCGCTGCCGGTGGCCTCGGGCACGAGCCACAGCGCGAGCAGCGCGTCGTGCAGCTCGTCGACGTCGCGGACGACGGGTGCGACCTCCTCGGTGGCGAGCGCGATCGAGGCATCGTCGAGGATGCCCGACGCGTCGTCCTGCGACGACGAGCCGATCGAGCGGCGCATCGTGACCGCGCGGGTCCGGCGCTCCTCGAGCGGCGCGTCGTCGAGGAAGGCGTACGGGTTGGCGTTGATCAGCTCGTGCGAGAGCGGGCTCGGCTCGACGGTGTCGCGCGCCATCACCTGGATCTCGCCGCGCTCGAGCTGCTCGATCATGCCGCGCAGCCCGACGAGGTCCATCGCCTCGACGAGACAGTCGCGGATCGTCTCGAACACGAGCGGGTGATCCGGGATCTCGCGGATGCCCGCCATGCCCGGGCGGCTGCCGGGCAGGTTCTCGGGGCACGCCTGCGCCGCGGGAAACACCACCGACAGCGTGTCGGCGGCGCGCATCTTGATGAGGTGCGGCGGCACCTTCTTGCCATTGCGGCGGCGCAGCACGGCGAGCGACCGCGTGACGTTCCAGCGCCAGCGGATCTCGAACATCGGCCGATCGAGCAGCGCCTGGACGAGCGTGGCCTCGGCGTTCTGCGACGACACGAACCCGAACACGGTCTCGAGCGGAAAGCTGTGCGGCTGGCCGAGCGAGATCACGATGCCATCGTCGGTGGCCGCGGCCTGGAGCTCGAAGTCGAACGAGACGCAGAACTTCTTGCGCAGCGCGAGCCCCCACGCACGGTTGATGCGGCCGCCGAGCGGGGCGTGGAGGACGAGCTGCATCCCGCCGGCCTCGTCGAAGAACCGCTCCGCGATCAGCAGATCCTTGCGGGGCAGCGCGCCGAGCGCGATCCGCGCGGCGCCGAGGTACGCGACGAGCTGCTGGGCCGCGCGCAGCTCCATGCTGGTCTCGGCGGCGAGCCAGGCCGCGATCAGCTCGCGGTCCTCGCCGGCCGTGAGCTTGCGATCGAGCGCGCCGCGGAGCGCGCTGACCTCGTCGGAGAGCTCGCGGGTCCGCGCCGGTGCCTCGCCGAACCAGAACGGGATCGTCGGCGGCATCCCCTTCGCGTCCTCGACGATGACCTTGCCGGCTTCGATCCGGCGGATCCGCCAGGCCGTGTTGCCGAGCTGGAAGATGTCGCCGGCGGAGCTGTCGATCGCGAAGTCCTCGTCGACGGTGCCGACCGCGGTCTCCTCGGGCCACTGCACGACGGTGTAGTTGTTGTTGTCGGGGATGGCGCCGCCGCACATGATCGCGGCGAGCCGGGCGCCGCGCCGCGCCTTGAGCCGGCCGTGCACGCGATCGCGGTGCAGGTGCGCCCCGCCGCTGCGGCCGCGGCGATCGGAGATGCCCTCGGAGAGCATCGTCAGGATCTGCTCGAAGCGATGCTCGTCGAGGCTGCCGTACTGGGCGGCGCCGCGGATCAGCGCGAGCAGCTCGTCCTCGCCGATGCCGTCGGGCTCCTCGGCCGCACAGATCGCGACGATCTGCTGCGCCAGGATGTCGAGGGGGGCATCGCGGAGGTGGATCTCGTCGAGGTTGCCGGCGCGGATCCCGCGGACGAGCGCGGCGCACTCGACGAGCTGATCGCGGGTGAGCGCGAACAGCCGGCCCTTGGGCGTGCCGCCGAGGTTGTGGCCCGAGCGACCGACGCGCTGGAGCAGCGTCGCGATCGCGCGCGGCGAGCCGATCTGGATCACGAGGTCGACCGCGCCGACGTCGATGCCGAGCTCGAGCGAGGCGGTGGCGACCGCGCACTTGACCTCGCCGTACTTCAGCTTCTGCTCGGCTGCCAGCCGGAGCGCGCGCGACATCGAGCCGTGGTGCGCGACGACGTGCTCCTCGCCGAGGCGCTGCTCGAGCGCGGCCGCCGCTCGCTCGACCAGCCGCCGCGTGTTGACGAACACGATCGTCGAGCGATGTTGCGCGACGAGCGCCGCGATCCGATCGTAGACGCGCGCGAGCTGCTCGTTCGATGCGACCGCGCCGAGCTCGTCATCGGTGATCTCGATCGCGAGATCGATCTCGCGGCGATGGCCGCCATCGACGATGTGAGGGAGCGGCCGGTGCGTGCCGACGAGCAGCCGGGCGAGCCGCTCGATCGGGCGCTGGGTCGCTGAGAGGCCGACGCGGACGGGCGCGCGAGACGTCTGGCCACGGACCAGGCGATCGAGGCGCTCGAGCGACACCGCGAGGTGGGCGCCGCGCTTGTCCCCGGCGATCGCGTGGATCTCGTCGACGATCACCGTGCGGAGCTGCCCGAGCGCCGCCCGGCCCTTGTGCGTGGTCAACAGGATGTAGAGCGACTCCGGCGTGGTGACGAGGATGTGAGGCGGCCGCTTCGCCAGCTTCGCGCGCTCGCTCATCGGCGTGTCGCCGGTGCGGACCGCGACCCGGATCTCCGGGAGCTCGGCGCCCCGCGCGGCGGCGTAGGTCGCGAGCTCGGCGAGCGGCGCCTCGAGGTTGCGATGGACGTCGTTCGACAGCGCCTTGAGCGGCGAGATGTAGAGGATGACCGTGTGATCGGGCAGCGGCGCCTCGAGGCCGCGGCGCACCAGCGCGTCCATGCACGCGAGGAAGGCCGCGAGGGTCTTGCCGGAGCCGGTGGGCGCCGCGATCAGCACGTCCTCGCCGGCCGCGATCCGCGGCCAGCCGGCGCGCTGCGGCTGGGTCGGGGCGCCGAAGCGCTCGCGGAACCAGCCGGCGACCAGCGGATGGAACGCGTCGAGGGGGTCAGGCTCGTCACGCACGGCGCTCACACTACCGCAGCCGGCGGAGCGCGTGACGACGTCCGGGGGGGATCTCTACCCGGGACCGCTGCCGCCGCCGGTGGGACAGGTGGCCGTGCACGTGGTGGATCCGGAGATGTCGCAGAGCTCCTGCGGCGTGAAGGCGCGCCCGTGGATCCGCACGTTGTCGAGCTGGCCCACGAACGGCGCGAACCGGGAGCCGTCGAGGTTGTAGGCGCCGATCACGGTGCCGCCGGTGCCGGACGTCGGGATCGCGGCCGGGGCGTTCTCGCAGTCGTCGAGCGAGCCATCGATGTAGAGCCGCAGCTCCCCGTTGACGAGCGTGCACGCGACGTGGTGCCAGCCGCCGGGCGAGACCGGTCGGCGGCTCTCGACACGATCGGAGCCGAGCTGGCACCGGACCTCGCCGTCGCCCTGATAAGCGAGCGCGTATTGCCCCGCGTTGTGGAGGAGTCCCATCGTCACGAACAGCGCGGGCTCGGGCTTGATCCACATCTCGATTGTCAGGTTCGTGGCGAGATCGAGGCGCGGCGTCTCGGCAACGCGGAGCTCGGACGAGGTGGTCACCGCGACGGCTTGCTCGGCGCCGCGCGGCTCGAGCCGGAGGCCGACCGCCGAGATCGTGGCGCCGAGCTCGTCGCGCAGCGGCGTGAGGCTCTCGAAGTCGACGCAGAGCCGCGTGCTCGGATCGGTGCAGCGGCGGGCAGGCACGGTGCCACCATCGTCGTCGGGGCTCACGCCGGCGCCGGCATCCGGGCCCTCGGTGCCGTCGGAGGTCTCGCCGGGGATCGCCGAGAAGGCGCAGCCACTGATCAGCAGCGCGGCGAACCACGTCTGGTACATCCGTCGATCAGGGCTGCAAGTGATGTGCCCCGGCTAACGTGACGAAGGGACTCGTGGGCCCCACGCGGGGCGGCCGCCGGTTCGGGGTGACTCCCACCCGGCTGGGGGTCAGCGCGACGGGAACCAGCGCGCGTAGTGGAACGTGAGCTGCTCGTCGGAGTACCGCGAGCGGTCGAGGTGGCAGGCGTCGCGCACCGCGATCCACGCCGCGGCGGTGGGCGGCCCCTCGAGGGCGGCCGAGAGGGCGGTTGCGCACCGCGCGTCGCACTGGCAGGGCTGCGGGATCGGTGCGGTGCGCGGGCGCGAGGCGCCGTCGTCGTCGAGCAGGACGACGGCGCGCAGCGCGAACCACGGGCCGTGGATCGGATGGATCACGAGCTGACTGGGCGCGAAGGCGCCGAGGCCGGTCGCGACCGCGAGGTGCTGGAGCGGCACGTACGTGCCGGCGTAGCGGCGATGGCCGTAGTAGATGCGAGCGCCC
>JALZOI010000679.1 GCA_030857245.1 Myxococcota bacterium | reverse complement strand
GGGTGCAGGCGCCGGCACCGTCGTCGCGAGGCCTGCGTCGCGCGAGCCCCCCCGGCGTCCGGACATCCACCGACTCTACCGCGGCTCGGTCGCGCCGAGGTCGGGGTTTGGCGGGCTTGGGCCGGTGCTGGAACGGCGGCGAGTGGCCCGCCGCCGGCTCACGGATCCCTGAGCTCGACGATCCGGCCGAGCACGGGGAAGTGGATCCAGGTCGAATGCAGGTGGGCAGCCGTCGCGGCGCGGATCGCGGCGGCGTACGCGGCGAGCTGCCCCGAGTAGCCCAGCGCGCGCGCGTCGGCCGCGACCACCTCGCCCGGAAACGTCTTGTGATCGACCAGCACGAAACCGCCGGCCAGCGTGATCACGAGATCGGCCGTACCCCCGACGAGCGTGCCGCTCTCCACCCGGTGGGCGACGGGCCACTCGCGATGGAGCCGGCCGCCGGGGAAGCGCGTCGCGACCCACGTCCAGAACCGCGTCGCCGCCGCGACGACGTCGGCGGCCGCGAGACTCGTGCCCACGGCGTGGCCGGTGAGCAGCTCGGTGGCCATCGCCAGCCGCTCGTCCTCGCTGGCGCCCGCGGGATCGGCGCCGAGGAAGCCGTGCACGGCGTGGCCCACGGCCTCCATGTCCACGCCGCGCGCGATCGCGATGCGCGGCCCGAGCTGGATGATCTCGCCGAGGATGCAGGTGATCGGCGCGGCCTGCGAGGGCGAGCTCCGCGCTGGCGCACGGGCGACGATCGGTCGACCAAGCGTGATCGTCCCGGGACGGGGCAGCGATAGCACCGGCTCCGCCGGCCCGCCGGGGACCGTCCGCACGTCGAGCGCAACGCCGGCCCAGCTCACGCGCTCGACGCCGGCCAACGCCGCCGTCGGCTCGGCGATCAAGGACGCATCGATCCTGGTGAGCGTGCCGACGATCCCCTTCACCAGCGCGCCCCGCTGCGCCGCAAGCACGAGGCGATCCTCCGCGCGGGTCCATCCGACGTAGAGCACGCGCAACGCCTCGCGCTGCGCTCGCTCGACGAGCGCCGCGTGGGTCGGCGAGGCCTCGTACGCGTCGCGCACCGCGCCCTTCTGGTTGCTCGTTGCGTACGGATGCGGCCAGTAGCGGAGCCACCGGCCGCCGAGTGGGTCCCCAACCTCGAAGACCGTCCGATCGCTCATCACGTGCACGCCGTGCGACCGCGGCTCGCGCATCGACTCGAGGCCGAACAGCACGGTGATGGGCCACTCGAGTCCCTTGGCGCGGTGCCACGTCGAGACCGTGATCGCCTCCTCGCCGGCGAGCAACGCCTGGCGATCGGTGCGGGACTCCTGCCACGACCCCTCGGCGGCGATCTCCTCGAGGTAGCCGAGCAGGCCGACGAGGCTCGGCGCATCGCCGGCCGCTCGCTGGCGCTCGACGTAGCCGACGGCGTGAGCGCGCAGCGCATCGAGGTTGGCGAGCCGCTGCGCGGTGTCGCCCCACTCCGCGCAGCGCCGGCGCAGCTCACTCGCCGTGATCACCGCGTCGACCGCAGCGATCGCGCCGAGGTCCGGCTGCATCTCGCGGGCGGTGAGGATCCGCGCCACCGTCGGGTCGGCGCGGAACGCATCGCGTCCCGGGGTCGCGAGGGCATGCGCGACGATGGCGTCGAGGTCCTCGGGGTGGGTGATGAGGCGAGCGAGGGAGGCAGCTGCGACGGAGGCCTCGGGATCGACCCACAGCGTGAGCGCCGCGACCGCCACCATGACCTCGAGGGTGTCGAGCAACCCCATCCGGGGGACCACCGCCGCGATCCCGAGTCCGCCCAGCGCATCGGCGACGTCCTGGCACTGCGCGTTGGTGCGGCACAGCACGGCAACATCACCCGGCGTCACCGGCCGGAGGCCGTGCGCGCCGTCGCGCACCGCGGGCGCGCGGCCGAGCAACTCGCGTACCCCGGCGGCCACCGCGCTCGCACGCTGCGCCGCATTCTTCGTCCCGTCGAACGGCCAGTACTCGATCACCTCGCCGAGTCCGGGCGGCTCGACCTTCAGGTGCGGCTGCAAGCGCGTGCGCGACTCGGGCATGCCCTGCGCCGCGAACGCGCGCGCGAACACCTCGCTCGTCACCCTGACCAGCGCGGGCCGGCTGCGGAACGAGGTGTCGAGACTCTCGACGGTCCCGTGCCCGACGACGACGGTGGCCTGCGCGAGCAGCTCGGCGTCGGTACTGAGGGACGTCAGCGATTCGATCGCCGCATCCATGAGCTGCGGATCGGTACCGCGAAAGCCATAGATCGCCTGCTTCGGATCCCCGACCCAGATCGACTCGGTCGCGAGCGCCGCGATCTCGAGGAAGACCGCCAGCTGGATCGGGCTGGTGTCCTGGAACTCGTCGACGAGGAACAGATCGATCTGGCCCGCGAGTGCGGCTCGCACGTCGTCCCGCCGGAGCAGCTCGAGCGCGCGGGCTTCTTGATCGATGAAGTCGATCACGCCACGCTCACGCTTGTACGTGTCGTAGGCGGCGAGCCCCGCCGCCGCGACCCCGAACAGCGCAGCGATGAGCTGCTTCATCTGCTCGCGCAACCGCGGATGCTCGGGGTGACGCGCGGCGACTGCCTGGACCGGCGCCGCGTGCTGCTGCGACTTCTTGCGAGGTACCCGATCGGCCAGCTTCGCCCACTCGCCCCACGGCAGCCGGCCGCCGCGCAGCGATCCTTGCGCGCTCGTCAGCAGCTCAAGGTACTCGGCGGTGCCGCTGGTGGCATCGACCGTGGTGTCGATGGCTGCGAGCGCGGTCGTGATTGCGACGTCGAGTGCCGCGTCGAGGTCCGCCGCCGCGACCGCACCGAGGCAGCGATCGAGCTCGTCGCTCGAGCGCGTCGCACAGCCCGCGAGTGCGACTGCATCGAGCCCGTTCGCCCGCGCCGCCTCGACGATGCGCCGGACCTCCCGCCGCCAGTCGAAATCCGACTCGAAGCGCGTCTTGAAGGCGTCGAGCTCCTCGGCCAGGGGCTCGTTGACGACCCGGGCGAGGGCGCGCCGGAACTCGAGCTCGGCGGCTGCGTCGTCGAGGACGCGCAGCGCGGGCGACATCCCGAGCTCGAACGCGAAATCGCTGACGAGCGAACCGCAGACCGCGTTGACCGTGCCGATCCGCGCCGCGAGCAGCTGGTGCGCCGCGAGCGCCTGCCCGCTGTGGAGCAGCCGCGTGCGCGCGCGCTCGATCAGCTCGGCAGCGGCGTGGTTGGTGAAGGTGGTGGCGACGATGCGCTCGGGCCGTGCGCGGCCCTCCGCGATCGCGCGGTCGAGCTCGTGGGTCAGGCGGTACGTCTTGCCCGAGCCGGCGCTCGCCGTGATGATGCGGATGTTCATGACCGCACCCGCTTGCCGCACAGCACGCTGAAGTCGCAGTACTGACAATCCGGTGCGAGCTGCATGACGCCGCTGGCGAGCGCGGAGCGCGGAGCGTCCTCGAGCGCCGATGGCGCGACCAGCTCGCCGGCCGCGAGCTGGTCGAGGCGCGCGGCCAGCCCGGCGAGCCCTCCGTCGACCATGTCGCCGATGCTGTGCGTGCCGGGTACGCGCGCGTCGACGATCGCGGTGCCATGAGCGGCCAGGACGTCCTGCGTGCGCAAGCTCAGGTACGCGACGCCGGGCAGCACCGAGCCGGTCTTGCCGAGGGCGGCGTAGATCGCGAGCTGGAGCGCCGCTCCGTCGCGGATGCGCTCGCGATACTTCGTAGCGCCCCACTTGAAGTCGATGACCAGGTCGGGATTCGCGAGCAGGAGATCGGCGCGACCCTCCACGGCGAGCGTCCCGAAGGTGCCGGTGAGCGCCAGCTCGACGCCGCGCACCGTCGCACCGGCTCGCGCGATCACGGCCGCGAGCTCGCGGGCGCTGTCCACGATCGAGCGCTTCGCGAGTGCACGCTCGACCTGGTGCTCGGGGAGCAGCAGCTGCTCGGCGAGCCCGGGCACCTCGGCCTCGAACACCGCCGCCGCGCGAGCCGCGGCCGCCGGCGCATCGATGGCGCCGTCGGCGAACGTCGCCGCGAGCACGTGGTGCGCGAGGTTCCCGAACAGCAGCGGGCTCGGAGCGCCTGGTGCGGTCCCCACGCCGCCGCGGAGCTGCCCGGGGTAGTGCAGCGTCCAGGCAAGCGAGCAGCCCAGCAGCTTCTCGACACTCGAC
>JALZOI010000678.1 GCA_030857245.1 Myxococcota bacterium | reverse complement strand
AGCTCGACGCGTTCATCGCGCAGGCCCGCGGCGACGACGCGCGCGCACGCACGATGTTCCAGGCCTGGCTCGACGGCGGCCCGGACGATCCGAAGGGCGAGGAGCGCGCGCGGGCGCGGCTCGCTCGCTGATCAGCGCATCGCGAACGCGAGCACGGCGCCCGCGGCAGCACCGAGCGCGAGCAGCGCCACGATCCACCAGATCCACTTGAACGACGACACCTGATGCGGCGCGTGCGTCGCGAGCTGCTGCTGCTGCTGCTGGTACGGCGCGGCCGGCGGATACGTCAGCGGCAGCGCGCCGCCACTACCGTGCGGTGGCGGCGTCAGGCGTGATCCGTGCGGGCCTGGCGCGCCGGGTCCGTGCGGATACCCCATCACCGCGAGCTCGCCGGGCGGCGGCGTCATCGGCCGGAGCGCGTGCGGGTTCGGGGTCTTCGGGATCCCGTGCATCGGCATGTTGGGCGCCGAGAGGTTCGGCGGCTGGCGCGTGGCCTCGAGGAGATCGGGCTGCGACAGCCGCTGACCATGCGCCTGCGACGGCGTCGGTCCGAAGCCCGACTCCGCGGCGATCACCTCGTGGAGCGCGAGCGCGAGCTGCGTGACATCGGGGAACCGGTTCTTCGCATCCTTCTCGAGGCACTTCAGGATGACGAAGTCGGCGGCCGTCGGGATGCCGACCTTCGGGTTGGCCTGCGACGGTGGCGTCGGAGTCTGCTTGAGCTGCGCGGTGATCAGGCCCGCCGGCCCCTTCGCCTCGGGGAACGGCAGGCGCCCGGTGATCATCTCGTACGCGACGACGCCGAGCGCGTACACATCGGAGCGGCCGTCGAGCTGCTTGCCCATCAGCTGCTCGGGGCTCATGTACTCGAGCGTGCCGAGCGTCTGGCCCGTCGCCGTCAGCTGGGGCGACTGCGGATCGATCGAATCACCGCGCATCACCTTGGCGATACCGAAGTCGAGGATCTTCACGAACTCGGGATTGCCGGGGCGGTTCTCGAGATAGATGTTCTCGGGCTTGAGGTCGCGATGGACGATGCCCTGCGCGTGCGCCTCGGCGAGCGAGCTGCACATCTCCGTCTGGATCTTGAACACGCGCCGCCACTCGAGCGGCGCCTGCTCGTGGAAGATCTGGTGCAGGCTCTTGCCCTCGAGCAGCTCCATCGCGATGTAGAGCGTGCCGTCGGGCGTCTGATCGAAGTCGTACGTCGTGATCGTGTGCGCGTCACGCAGGTTGCAGAGCACCATGCCCTCGCGGCGGAACCGCGCGACGAGGTTCTCGTCCTTCGTCATCTCGGGATGCAGCAGCTTGAGCGCGACCTTGCGACCGGTCGCGAGCTGGACGCCCCGATAGACCGCACCGAAGCCACCCTCGCCGATCTTCGACTCGACCTTGAACCGGTTGTTGAGGACCTGGTTGATGTAGATCTCGTCGCCCTTGGGCTTTGGCTTCGCCGCGCGGACGGGGGGACGCTGCGGATTCGCCTGCGCCTGCACGTGCGGACCCTGCCCCGCGGCGGCCGTGGCGGGTGACTGCATGCGTGGCGGGGCCCCGCTGCTTCCCGCCGGTCGCGCCTGCAACCGGTAGCCGCACACGCCGCAGAACCGCGCATTCGGTTCGAGCGACGAGTTGCAGGAAGGGCAATTCATCCGGGGTAAATTTTCGCAGAAGTTCCGCCGACTCGCACGCGACAATCCCCGGAAAATTCAGCGTCTAGCATCGCACCATCGCGATCACGAGCAGCAGCAGCAGCAGCACCAGCAGCCCACCTGCGGCGGCGTTGAGCCAGCGCGGGCGGGTGCCCTCGACCGGCGCCGGTGGGAGCGACTCGATCTCCTGGTCGTTCCCCATGAACAGGCGCACCCGCGGCCCGCCCGGCCCGAATTCGATGCTGATCGGGACGCCCCGCGTGACCGGTGACTCGGTGACCCGGTGCCCGTCCGCGTACGTGCCGTTCGAGCTGCCGAGGTCGGCCAGCACCCACCCGCCGTCCACGACGCGCAGCTCCGCATGCCGGGAGCTCGCATCGATGTCCCGGTGGGGATCGAACGAGACCTCGCACTCGGGATGCCGGCCGAACCGCACCCGCCGGGTCGCCGGGAACTCCTGGCGTTGACCGCGCCGGCTCCCGGCGAGGTGATCGATCAGGATCCTGCTCGACCCCACGCCTTCACTGTAACACCCGGCATGCCGCGCAGGTCACGAGCGGCTCGGCTCATGTGGGCCCCGGCGTCAGCGCCCGCCGAACCACCACGCGAGCCCGCACGCCAGCGCTCCGATGACGACGTAGAGCCACCACGTCGGCCGCCGCAGGCGCTGGCGCGCCGGGCCGTCGAGCTCGACCGGCAGCGCGGTCGACGGGACCCGGATGCCGATCCGCGATTGCAGCACCGCATGCTGGCCGGTCACCGGGATGGTCGGCGGGATCGACGCGGTCGGGATGCCGATCCGCGCGGCGAGCCGGCGCGCGACGTACGACGTCGACGTCAGCGCGGGATCGCCTTCCTGCTGCGGATCGAACTCGCGGAAGCGTGGGAGATCCTCGGCGTCGTCGTCGCGCGCCGCCGCGAGGCGATCGCCGCGGACCTCGAGGACGATCGCGGTGATGTTATCGGTGCCGCCGGCCGCCCGCGCCGCGGCCACCAGCAGCCGCACGGCCTCGCTGACCGAGTGAGGCTCCGAGAGCAGCAGCGCGAGCGCCGGATCGCCGACCAGCCCGTGCAGGCCGTCGCTGCACAGCAGCACGCGATCGGCCTGACGCAGCTCGACGACGGACAGCGACGGCTCGACGTCGGCGCCGACCCCGAGTGCCTGCAGGATCGCGCCGCCCGCGCTCGCCGCCTCGTCCTCGTTGTGGCCCGCCGCGATCAGCGCGGAGTGCAGCGACTGATCGCGCGTGACCTGGACGAACGAGCCCGCGCGGAGCACGTAGACCCGCGAGTCCCCGACCGTGGCGACCACGAGCCGATCCGCGACGACACCCGCCGCCGACAGCGTGGTGCCCATCCCGCGGAGCCCGGGCTCGCGGCGCGCCATCGCGTGGACGTCGTGGTTCGCGACGCGGGTCGCGCGGCGCAGCAGCCGCGCGAACACCTCGGGATCGCGGGTCGCCGGGGTGCCTTTCATCTCGCGCCACATCACCTTGGCGGCGAGCTCGGAGGCGATCTCGCCGCCCTCGACCCCGCCCATGCCGTCGCAGATCACGAGCAGCGGCCCGCGCTGCGCAAGCGCCCGCCACTCGCCGGTCGTGGCGTCGATCGGCTGCTGCGCGTCGAGATCCCCGATGAGGAAGTGATCCTCGTTGTGCTCGCGAACCTGCCCGACGTCGGTCGCCCCCGCGATGATCACGTCGAGCGGCGCTTGCTGCGCCCGACCGCGATCGGGTGTCACGTCGTCGACCTCGTCCCCTGGCACGTCGTCGGCCCCGTCGTCGGCCTCACCGGCCGAGCTCGATCCGCAGCAGCTGGTCGCCCATCCGCACGTGATCGCCGTGCTTGAGCGGCGTCGCGCCGGTGATCCGGACGAAGGTGCCGTTCGAGCTCCCGAGATCCGTGATCTGCGCGCGCTTGCCGTCCCACGTGATCGCCGCGTGACGGCGTGACATGAAGGCGTCGTCGCGGAACACGATGTCGCCCTCCTCGCGGCCGAGGACGACCTCCTCGCCGATGAGGTGGCGGACGTCGCGATAGCCGCCCGAGGGCACGATCTGGAGCAGGCGCGCCCACGGTTCGCGCGGCGGCGAACCGAACAGCGCGACGCCGTGGCGGACCAGCGGGTGCACCTTGATCTCCTCGGGGTCGGCCCGCTCGTAGCGCAGGACCTCGCGCCCGACGAGCACGATCATGCCGTCGACGAGCTCGACCGGCGCGTCGGTCTTGCGGAACACGCCGTTGAGCGCGTCGATCGGCAGCACCTTCACGCTGCCATCGGTGGCGCGCTCGAGGCGCGCGTGCTGGCGCGCGAGGAAGCGATCGTCCTCGAACGCGATATCCGCGCCGGCGCGGCCGACCACGAGGTACTCGCCGGCGAGCGAATAGCGCTGGCCATCGGAGCCGTCGCGGTTGACGAGCACCGCGGTGCCCCAGCCTGGGCCGGTGTGCGGTGCCGGTCGCGTGGCCGGTGACGACGCCACGTGGGCGCTCGGCGCGGCGCCCGCGGTGCCGGCGCG
>JALZOI010000677.1 GCA_030857245.1 Myxococcota bacterium | reverse complement strand
TGCGCCGACGAGCCCCACCCTGAACACGGAAGGAACACCAACGACAACTACGACCACCCCGCAGACCACCACCGCCAAGAACGCGAACGGAGCACCAACGACGACTACCGCATCGAGAAACAAAAACTGCAACCAGTCACCAAGCGAGGTCGATGGGGAGATGTAGTTGTCGTTGATGGGTGAATGTAATTGACGTTAAGCACTCGATGATTCTGCAGCGCGAGCTCGACGCCGCGAAGGACAAGCTGCTGGCACGCGACGAGGAGCTCGCGCAGCTGCGTGGCACTCCGAGCGCGCGCGAGGACACGAGCCCGGGAATGGCCGCGCTGCGCCTGCTGCCGGACGCGCGCGAAGCGCTCGAGCGCCTCGTCGATACCGCGCGCGCGGAGAAGCCCGGACGCGCCGAGCTCGAGCTACCACCGCTGGCCATGCCGGACTGGTCGGCGATCACCAGGACGCCGATGACGTACACCGCATCCGCGTTCGCCGCACCGCAAAGCCGCTTCGATTGGCCTATCCTCTGAGCAGCCCGTCAGCCGCGCCGAGCTACATCCTGGCGATCGCCGCGAGGTCGAGCATCTCGAGCCACGCGGCGAGGCCATCTGTCTTGACGCCCTCAAACCCGTCGCCAAGCCCAGCGGTTGCGATGACCGCGATGTTGCCGGCGCGAACGGCGCGCTGGGCGGCACCCATCGGCGCGATCAAATCGAAGCCCTTGAGCATGCCGGTCGGTGGGTCGAAGCAATACCCACTATCGCCGCGCTGGTTGGCTGGCTTGCTGATGTAGTCCTTGAGAAGCGTATGGCGGCAATCGAGGATGTGGACGCTCATGATGTGGTCCTCGCCGTCTTCGAGATTGCTGCGCCGATCGCCGTCTTCGTTGACGACAGAGACATCCTTCCAGGCAAGGGTTTTCGCAACCCCCGTCGGTAGCGGCAGCTTGATGGCCGTCAACGCGGCCAGGGATGCAGGGTCACCCGTGCCGATCTTCGGCGGTGGGTTTGTACTGGCGACGCCAGAGCCCGAGGGAGGCGCAGCCGAGCCCGCCGCGTTGGCGGGGTCAGCTCCCGAGTCGACGATGACGACCGTGGAACTACCTGAGCCCGCGGATCCCGTCGACGTGGACGCTGCTTCTTTCTTCTTGCAGCCAGTCGCGAGCATAGCTGCGGCGAATAAAACACACGCTGAGATATGCTGAATGAACACTAGACGTTCAGGAAAGCATAAGTCTCAGGCAATCGTAAGTATCGGGACTGGATGTTGGCGTTGAAACCGCGACAGGCGACTCCAGCGACATTCTGGGACGACTCGGACGCTTTGCACCGAGCTGACTATCGACGGACCCGCAGATCGGAGCGGCTGCTGGTTGCCGCAACAACACGGCCGAGCTCGCGGTCGGCATCGTAGCCCCAGGCGCCGCAATGCAAAGCGATCTCAGCTCAACCAGCGTAACGGAGCAGCAGCTTGGTTCCCGGCGCGCGCATGACGGTCCGTGTCCTCACCCCGGAGCAGCGCGCCGAGCTCGCAGCGTGGGAGAGCCGCGCGCTATCGGCCGACGAGTTTGCCGCGCGAGTCGAGGCGCCGTGGACCGATCAGGAGCGCGAAGCCTTCGCGGCGCTCGTCACGTGGTTTCAGCGCCGCTATCCCACGGCAGGGGACGCCTCGCGGCGACCCGGGTACTAGCCGCCCAATGGTCACGTCGCCCGTCGCGCTGAGTCGAGTACTGGGCGCTGCAATCCGCACGCCGGACCGGTCGTGCGCGTCGTGCGCAGATGCAGCGTCTCCCTGTTCCCGCAAGCGTCTTGGCTTACTCGCCGCACTGCGCCCATAATCTCTCCATGAGCGAAGCACCCGATCCGTCCTCGCTGGATCCGGATCCGGTGATCGAGGCGTACAAGAAGGACGTCGATCGCACCCTGATCCGCGAGAACTTGAAGCTGACGGTCGACGAGCGCGTTCGAAAGATGATCTCGGTGCTCGGCTTCATCGAGGAGGTACGCAGGTCAGGCAGGACGAAGACGTGACCAACTTCCCGCGCCTCCTCGAGGTGCTCGTGTCGAGCGGGGTCGAGTTCATCATCATCGGCGGAGTAGCCGCGACCGCGCACGGCTCGGCGCACGTCACGGTCGATATCGTCTATCGACGCACGCCCGAAAACATGGCGCGGCTCGCAGCCGCGCTGGCGCCTCATCAGCCGTATCTGCGGAGCGCCACCCGGTCTGCCGTTTCGATTCGACATCGACACCATCAAACGTGGACTGAACTTCACGTTGGTGACGGAGCTCGGCGACCTCGACGTGCTTGGTGACACTACCGGCGGTGGCACGTATGACGCGCTGGTGATGCGCACGGAGTCGCGCCAGCTGTTCGGCCTCGAAGTTCGCTTCGTCGATCTCGAGACGCTCATCTATCTCAAACGGGCCGCAGGGCGGCCGAAGGATCTCGAGCGAATCGCGGAGCTGGAGGCGATCGTCGAAGAACGGCGGAGGAGCTGATCCTTACGTACCGCACGAGTCATGTGGTGCGATCAGGAGCTCGTGGAGGATCGCGCGCGGTCGTCGGCTTCGGGGTCGCTGCCGCATTGGATCTCGTCGTTCGTGATGCCGTGTGCCTTGAGCTTGCCCCAGAGCCCTTTGCGCGACAGACCGAGGATGCTCGCAGCTCGCCCACGGTTCCCGCCGACCGCGCGGAGAACCTGGAGCGCCTGAATTCCACGCCACGCCACCTCGCCACCGCGGTGCCGACCGGGACCCTGCGTCGTTCGCACAGCTCCGTGCCTCCCGACCGTCGGCTCGCACTCCGCATCCAGGACGCGCTGTCGCCGGGGAAGGCGCCCGAGCATCCAGTCGCACGGTTCACGCTGCGTCGCGGTACCTATCTCGTCGAGCAGTTGCCGCGTATTGCGTCCTCCGAGGGCGCGCAGATCGTGCCGGTCCGCTTGACGAAGCAGTGACTAACCGACGCGCGCGCGGAAGAAGGCGAGGGTTCGTTCCCGTGCGAGCTTCGAGGCGGCCGCGTCGTAGCTACCGCGTTCGTCGCCGTCTAAAAGCGTACAGCTCGCCGACGAGTCAGTGCGAGAGCACGGACGCCCGCGTGGCGCGGGTCACGTCGATCGCCTCGCCGATGTCCTCGACACGGCCGCCTGGTCAAGAGACCGGCCTCGTTCGACATGGAACTCATCCCGGACGCAACGTCGCGTATTGGTCGTAGAGGATCGCGGGCATCGGTGTTGCGAGTCGCCACGTGATCGCGATCGGGCGGTCCCCGGGCAATGGGGAGACGTGTGCTCGGAAAGCAGCGGCGGCGAGACACTCGTCAATTGCCGGCTGCCCCCCGTCGCTGTTTCTGAGGGGCACACGCCCCTCTCATTGCCGGTTGCCGGCTGCCTGTTGCCCGCCGCCTGTTTCTGAGGAAGCACACCCCCCTCTCATTGCCGGCTGCCCGCTGCCTGTCGTGTCGGTTTCTGAGGAAGCCCACGCCCCTCTCATTGCCCGTTGCCGGCTGCCTGTTGCCCGCCGCCTGTTTCTGAGGAAGCACACGCCCCTCTCATTGCCGGTCGCCAGCTGCCCGCTGCCTGTCGCTG
The DNA here is from genome assembly GCA_030857245.1 of Myxococcota bacterium. Lineage (GTDB taxonomy): Bacteria > Myxococcota_A > Polyangia > Haliangiales > Haliangiaceae > JABFXX01. The sequence goes on along the minus strand of JALZOI010000677.1, from coordinate 591 downwards.
TTTCTGAGGCGCCCCTCGATAGAAACCGTGCGACTGCCGGCGGAGTCGGCGCGTCCTTCCCGGCATGGAGCCTGAACTGACGGGTGCTGCACCTCGGGTGCACCCGGTGCACGGAGCACTCGCGATCAACGATCGCACGGACTTGGCCGTGGCACACGAGCTGCTGAACGGCCCTGGGATGGACCCGGCCGACCGCAGCGATCCCTTCGACCTTCCCGACCCGCGCTCGATGGCCGTCCGCCAGCTGCTCGTCGGCACGATGCTCATCGTCGTCGGCGTCGTTGTGACGCTCGCAACCTACGGCACCTCCCAGCACGACGGCGACAAGCTGCTCCTCGCGTTCGGCCCGATCGTGATCGGAGCCATCGCGATGGTGCGCGGCTTCGTCGGCCTGCTGCGCCCGTGACTTCCACCCACTCCGTCCCTGCCCCAGGAGATCTCATGTACTCGCACCAGCCCCCGACCGAGCCGCCCGCCAGCTATCCCCACCCCCCGATCTACGCCGCGCCGTACGCCGCGCCGCCGGTCGCGCCGCCGCTCGCCACCCCCGGCGTGGACACCCGGGCGCGCACCGCCGGCATCGCGCTGCTC
>JALZOI010000676.1 GCA_030857245.1 Myxococcota bacterium | reverse complement strand
GCCCGGCGGCGGCGACTCGTACTCCGGCGGTGGCGGCCACGGCGGCGGCGGCGACGGCGACGGCGCGGTCGCGATCTTCGAGCTGCTGTACTGGTTGATCCGGCTCACGATCGAGGCGCCGCAGGTCGGGCTCCCGCTGATCGGCATCCTGCTCGGCTGGGTCGCCTACAGCGCCTACAAGAAGCACCAGAACAAGGACTGGGACAGCGGTCCGCCCGTCGGCCTCAAGCGCCAGATCACGCTCGACGAGCTGCGCGCCCTCGACCCCGACTTCTCGCAGATCGTGTTCGAGGACTTCGTGTTCCGGCTGTTCTCGACGGCGCACCGTGCGCGGCGCTCGCCCGAGACCCTCGCGAGCGTGGCGCCCTACGTCTCCGCGTCGGCGCGCGAGGCGCTCGCGACCCGGCCGCCGGCCGGCCAGGCCGTCGAGTCCGTCGTGATCGGCGCGCTGCGGACGTACCAGGTCCTCGTCCCCGAGGACCCGACGACCGGTCGCGTCCAGATCGGCATCGAGCTCGAGGCCAACGTCACCACCGCGAAGCAGACCTACTTCACCGTCGAGAGCTGGCTGTTCGCCCGCGACGCGACGCGCACCAGCAAGCCACCCGGTGCCACGCGCGGCTTCCCGTGCCCGAACTGCGGCGCGCCGTGGCAGTCCACCGCGACCGGCACGCAGCTCTGCACGTCGTGCGGCGAGGTCGTCGACAACGGCCGGTTCGACTGGATCGTCGAGGCCATCACGCTGCGCTCGAGCGACACCCGCCCGCCGACGCTGACGACCGAGGTCCCCGAGCGCGGCACCGATCTACCGACGTATCGCGCCCCCGACGTCGACGATCGCTGGCTCGAGCTCCAGCAGAGCGACCCCACGCTCACCGAGGCGGCGTTCGGCGCGCGCCTCGAGATGATCTACCGCGAGCTCCATCGCGCCTGGGCCGCCAACGAGCTCACCCCCGCGCGCGGCCTGCTCTCCGACGGGCTGTTCGACTACCTGCAGTACTGGATCGACGCGTACCGCGCGCAGGGCCTCCGCAACCACCTGGTCGACATGCGCATCCTCCACACGACGTACGCGAAGGTCGCGCGCGACCGCTGGTACGACGCCGTCACGATCCGGATCTGGGCGACCGGCAAGGACTACGTCGTCCGTGACGCCGACGGCGATGTCGTGCGCGGCTCGCAGCGGCGCGAGCGCAAGTACAGCGAGTACTGGACGCTGATCCGCTCGACGTCGCGCCAGGGCGCGCCCGTCGCGAACCCGAGCTGCAGCAACTGCGGCGCCCCCCTCCAGATCTCGATGGCCGGCGCGTGCGAGTTCTGCGGGGCGCACCTCACCGCCGGCGAGTTCGACTGGGTGCTCTCGAAGATCGAGCAGGACGACAGCTACCGCGGCTGAGCGCGCCGCGGAGGCCCGCGCTTACGGGACCGGAAGCGTCTTGCGCAGCCAGTCCTGGGCGCGCTGCGCGACGAGCTGATTGGCGAGCTCGCGCCCGAACGTGAACAGCCGCCGCAGCTCGCCCTGCGCGTCGTCGGCGGCGCTCGCGACCGGCAGGGTGACCGGGATCTCGATCGGGGTCGAGCCGAACAGGCTGCCGGCCGCGCCGAGCCGACCGTCGCGATACGTGAGCTGCAGCGTGATCCCCGCCGGCAGCGCGAGCGACGCGCGGAGCTCGCGCAGCGAGAACAGCCACGAGAGCGGCGTCTTGAACACCGTCGGGCCCGCCTCGGCGTGCTCGATCTTGATCTCGACGCGCCCGAGGCTCGGCAGGAACGCGCTCGGCGAGAACACGAGCTCCGCGTTGTCGATCACCACGCGGTCCGCGCGCAGCGGGGTGCGCTTCGGCCGCTGCAGCCCGAACAGCGCGGCCGTCGAGACCTCCATGCGGATGTCGCGCACGACGAGCTCGCCGCACGTGCGGTCGACGAGCGCGAGGCCGAGCGGCGGCAGATCGCACCGGACCCGGCCGACGTCGAGCGAGAGCCTGCCGATCAGATCGTCGCGCCGCAGCGCGAGGTCCTCGAGCTCGAGCATCCCGCGCAGCAGCGCGAGGTCGCTGTCCTCGATCGTCGCGGTCGCCTGCAGCGTCGCGCCGAGCCGATCGGCGACGTGCTGGCCGGTGCGCCCGCTCAGCGCGAACCCGGCGATCACGAGGCCGACGACCCACACGACGACGACAACGCCGAGCAGCTTCGCGAGCTTCGCGACCGGGCGCGCCATCATCTCAGTGTTGCACTACGCGCCGGCTTCGGCGAGCAGCTGGCGCTGCGCGACCTTGTCGAGCCAGTCGCGGATGAAGGCGGCGAACTCGGCGGCCTCTTCCTTGGTGTCGGGCGGCGGGAACAGCGTCACGCCGAAGATCGGGTTCTTCGCGACGACCTTCTGGTAGGTCGCCTTGACCGCCGCCGCGGTGCGCGGGCCGATGAAGCCGTCGGTGTCGAGCTTCTGGAAGCCGACCACGTCGGCGAGCTTGTTGAGATCATGCTGGAGGCCGACGAACTCGTCGTGGACCGCGCCCGCGCCGTACGCGATGTCGCCCTTGAGGTTCCAGTCGGCGCCGGTGCCCTTCTTGTAGAGCCGGAACGGCGTGACCGAGAGGGTCTTGGCCGCGGTGCTGTCGAGCCAGTCGCGGATCCGGCCCGCGTACTTCGCGATGTCCTCGCCGCCGTTGTACGTGAACGCGGCCGGCACCAGCAGCGCGTTCTTCGCGAGCACGGCGGCGACGACCTTCTGGACCGCCGCGACGGTCCTCGGGCCGATCAGGCCATCGACCTTCACGCCCTCGTAGCCCGCGACCTGCGCGTACAGGTTGAGATCGGCCTGGAGGCCGCGGAAGTCGGTCAGGGCCTCGCCCTTCCCCGTGAAGTTCGACCCGCTCGCCGAGAAGTCCTTGCCTGCTGCGTACTCGTTGTTCGACATCCGCGCAGCCTAGCCCGGAGTGCGCCGGCTACGCCGGCGGGCCGGCAGCGAACCACCACCAGTGACGTGAGGGCATCCCATCGGGAACCTCGAGGGCGTCGTAGTAGAGCTCACCGCCCCAGCGCTCGAGGAGCTCCGCGAGCTCGCCGGGATCCGGAGCGCTCGGCGCCAGCTCCCGCAGGAACGTGAACGCCGACATGCAGACCACGAGCTCGGACCAGGCCTGGACACCGTAGAACGAGCCGTACTCGTAGCCGATGTAGTCGAAGACCCGGGTGCACCGGGCCAGGACCAGGTCGAGGGTGAAGCTGTGGGCGATCTCGACGAGCGGCGCCCGGTCGGCGGCCGTCAGCGCGAGCCCCTCACATGCGAGGCCCGTCGCGATCGCCAGGTGGAACAGCGGCTCGCCGAACCGGTAGATGCGGTCGAACCGGCCTCGCGTGTTGTCGACGGGGAGGTCCCCCGGCAGTGCCCGCTCTCCGAGCTCGTGGACGAGCACCGCGAGATCGCCGATCAACGCGCAGGCCTCGTCGTGCGCGCTCATGGCGACCGCTGGAATATCACGGCATCGCCGCACGTTGCCTCGTCGTGGAGCTTCGCCAGGCTGGCCCGCTCGCGCTCTGGCTCCGCCAGGCGCGGGTCGCGAGCTTCGCGGCACGCCGGTTCGGCCGCTGGCTGGTCGAGGACGGGTTCGCGGCGCCGGCGCGGAGCACGCCGACCGGGCCGATCGCGCACCAGCTCCGGGTTCCGATCACGCGGACCGGTGCGAATCCGCGACTCGAGGCAGGTAAGCGCCACAACGTGCGGCTCGCAGCGACCGCGTTCCACGGCGTCGTGATCCGCGCCGAGCAACCGCTCAGCTTCTGGCGCGCGCTCGGCCCGGCCACCGAGGAGCGCGGCTTCGCGTGGGGCATGGAGCTGCGGTCGGGCTGCGCGGTTCCGGCGGTGGGCGGCGGCCTCTGCCTGCTCTCGAACGCGCTGTTCGCGATCGCGGTCGAGCTCGGCTGGTCGATCCTCGAGCGGCACGGCCACTCGTTGGCGCTCGCGGATCCCGGCGCGCTCGACGCGACGGTCGCTTACCCGCACGTCGATCTCCGCATCGCACCGCGCGCCGGCAGCGCGATCCTCGACGTCGCGGTCCGCGGCGACGTGCTGGTCGTCGCGGTCCGCTCGGAGCCCGCGGCGCACCCAGGCGAGCAGCCGGGCACGCTGCGCGTCGAGCTCGAGCGCGAGCAGCGCGACGATGGCCACGCGCGCGA
>JALZOI010000675.1 GCA_030857245.1 Myxococcota bacterium | reverse complement strand
AGCGACGAACTAACCCCCAAACAAAACCGGGCGCGTCGAGCGCCGCTCGCTCGACCCCGGCCCCCGATCCCTTTCGCTTCCTTTCTGGAGGTTTCATGTCGATTCAGATCAACACCTGGCTTCGTGCTTACTTTGCACTTCAATCCACCGCGATGGAGTCGCGCGGCTTCGTCGAGATCAACGCGGTCGAGGGCGAAACCCAGCGATGGCCGCGCACGATCGGCGCCGACATCATCTCGATCGCCGCGCTCGTCGATCCCTTCATGCGCGATCAGCCGCTCCGCTTCGGCGGCCACGGCCTCGCACGCCGATGGCGCGCGTGCGTGGATGACCTCGAGCTTCATGCGCTCGTCGTCCCGCACGCGGAGTACGCCGAGAACCGCTCGTTCTGGAACACGCTTCCGGCGATCTGCGTGTACCTGCACTCGGAAGGCGCGCCGCTTCCGCCGCCCATGTTCTGGGACGCAATGCTCGCCCAACTCGCCGAGCCCGTCGAGCTTCGCAATGTGGGCCCCAAGGGCGACGGGCCGTTCAAACACTTCGACAACGTGAAGACGTTCGACGACCTCTACAACGAGCAGTTCAAGTACCTGCGTACGCTGCGCGGCATCGACAGCAAGGATCCCGAGCCCGGCATGGGCGGCGCGAACAAGCAGATTCCGCGCACGACCAACGGCGACGTCATCCTGCTCGCGGACTACTGGAGCAAGCAGTTCGGCGGCATCAAGGAGGTGTTCGGCCACGACGGCGTCGCGAAGCGGTGGCGCGAGGCGCTCGTCGACATCGACGCGATCGCCCGCAAGGGCGACCCGAACGCGGTCTACCCGAAGAACAACGGGTTCTGGCGCGTGCTCCTGAGCACCGCGATCCACATCGCTGTCGCCGACGAGGCCCCGAGCAAGAGCGACATGATGCTCGACTCGCTCAAGCACAGCATCACGCACCTGCCCGAGAACATCAAAGCCGGTGCGGCGGCGGTGGCGAGCGGCGTCGCGGACATCGCCGGCAGTGCGGCGAACACGATCGGGAAGGTCGCCAACGAAGCCGGCAAGGGGCTGTTCTCCGGCTTCGGGACGCCGCTCCTGGTGGGCGCGGGGCTCATCGGGCTCTTCCTCGTCTCGCGCAGCGGTCGCGACAAGAGCGCGGAGTCGTCGTGAGCAAGCTGCCGTGGCTCGTCGGTGGTGGCGCACTCGCCGCGTACTTCTGGTCGCGCGGCAAGCCGACCGCATCGAGCTCGACAGCACCCGCTCCGTTCGTCGGTCCGCTCGCTGGGCGCTGGGTGTGGCCGGTGCAGTCGTGGAAGGGCCGCGCGTCCGTGATCTCCGATGGGTTCGACTCTCCGCGCCCGGGACTGCCGCGCCACGGCGGGGTCGACATCATGTTCAAGCGCCTGCCGGGTGACACCTACAAGGCCGGTACGCCGAACGGCTCGAAGGGCTACGTGATGCCTGACGACATCGCGGTGCTCGCCGCCGCCGACGGCCTCGTGTGGTCTGCGATGCAGACACCGCGTGGCCACGCCGTCGTGATCGATCACGGCCCGCTCAAGGTCGCGACGTTTTACACGCACCTCGACAAGCTGAACGTGACGCCGACCGCGCGGGCCCAGTCCAAGCAACGCGTGCGCGCTGGCCAGATGATCGGAACCGTCGGCTTCAGCGCGCTCGATCATCAGAAGCTGAAGCACTTGCACTTCGAGCTGTGGCTCGGCGGTCCCACGAACCGCGTCGATCCCTCGAACGTGATGCGGAGCTGGCAGGTCGCCGGTGATCCGCGGGATGCCCTGGTCGCGCGAAACGCGAGCTTCAACTACCGCCGCGTCGGCGCGAGCGGGGAGCCGTATCCGCAGTGGGTTCGCGATCTCAAGGGCGAGGCAGGCGTCTACGTGATCCGCGAGCTCGACCGCGACGGCGACGCCGAGACGGTCTACGTCGGATCGTCCGCGGGGCGCCTCTACGACACGATGACGCGTCACTTTCAAACGTGGCGCCGCTGGAAAGGTTTCTGGAAGGGCCAGTACGGCGAAGGTCACGACCCGGGCCTCACGTATCCGCGTGATCGCGTCGAGGTCGCCGTACGCCTCACGCGGCCAGACGATGCGCTCGACGAAGAGATGCGCCTGATCCAACGCCTGAAACCCCGGGACAACCTGATCGGTCAACCGATCGAGGACGAGGTCCCGTTCTGACCGTGGAGAACCAGATGACGGAACCGATGTTCGAGATCACGTCCTACAACCCGAAGACCCAGAAGATGCGCGCGCGCCTGCACCCGAGCGCGCGCGAGGTGCGCGGACCGTGGCGCTGGCCGCTGCAGCGCGTCGGCAATCGCAACCCGATCGTGCTCGCCGAGCACACGTCCGACGAGCGACGTGGCGTCGACCTCGGATACGCGGTCGCGAGCTTCGACAGCGAGCTATTCGTCCCGGTCCACGCGGCGCAGTCCGGTGAGGTCTCGTTCGCGATCGAAGGCCAGGACGGCTGCGCAGTCAGCATCGATCACGGTGGCTGGACGACGCACTACGGCCACATGTCCAAGATGTTCGTGACGCGAAGCCTCGGTCGGCTCCGCCGTCGCCAGTACGTGCGCGCCGGAGACGTGATCGGAAACGCAGCGCGGTCGCCGCTGCACATTCGGTTCGAGCTCCACGTGTGGACCGACGCTCGCGGGTTCGTCGCCGTCGATCCGGTGAAGCAGCTCGAGGAGTGGATCGTGACGCCGACCCCGGGAGAGCTGCGCACGCCGCTCACCTCAACCAACGACAACGAAGCCGCGTAGGGAGAACGCCATGGACCAGCTACTCGAAGCCATTCGCACCGCAACGGCCACGGACGCCAGCGACGAGGCGCGGGCCGCGGGGGCGCAAGCCTGCCGCACGATCCTGACCGCGCTCGAAGCCAAGCCGGGCGAGTTGCTCGCGCCGACGCCGATCGAGACCTCGCCTGTCCAAGCAGTCGTCGCAGCGCTCCGCGGCGTGCCGCCGGATCAGCTGCTCGACCTCGCGATCGCGCGGCTCCGTGCAGCGCTGCCGGCCGGTACCGACATGAAGCCGGTCGCGCCGCTGAAGTTCCACATCTTGCCGCTTTCCCCGATCGGAGGCCGGTCGTGAACGCTCTCGCCATGAACACCGACGCCGCGAGCCCGAACACCGTCGAGCCCGAGTGCATGCGCGCCGAGGAGCTCGCGAAGTTCCTCGGCGTGAACCGCAAGACCGTTTACGTGTACGCGATGCGTGGACTGATCCCGCATCGTCGCCTCGGCCGACGGATCGTGTTCTCGCGTTCGCAGGTGGTCGGCTGGCTGGGTCACACCGCGGCGGCAGTGCGTCGCAAGTGACGAAAACCACGGCACTCAATTCTCGCGGCAGTGCCGCGAGAATTCGCGCAGCAGTGCTCCGCGAATTCTGCAGGCAGTGCCTGCAAATTCTAACGACGTGATCTCTCCAGGCGTGGCATCGTTCGGCCGTGCAAGGCGGTGGGGATCAGGAAAGGCATCAACCGATGTCAGTAACGAAACATCCTGATGGCCGTTGGCGCTATCGCGTGCGCGTCCGTCTTCCCGACGGAACGCACGCGAGGCTCAAGGGCTCTGCACCGAGCTACGAGAACACGAAGGGCGCATGTGAACTGGCGGAGAAGCAGGCGATCGCTGCGGCTCTGCGTCCGGTTCCAACTCAGCCAACGAAAGCAGAGGCTCCGACCTACGAGGAGTGGTTCAACGGACGGTTCTGGAAGGAATGGGTGATCGGCGAGCGCAATAAGCCCTCCGAACAAATCTCGAAGCGCAGTTCGTTCGAGAATTACCTCAAGCCAGCGTTCGGCGCGCTCCGGCTCGATCAGATCAACGTGGAGCAGATCCAACAGCTCCGCGCCAGCTTGGTCGACCGGCAGCCGCCGAAGAAGCCGCTGTCTGACAAGAGCATCAACAACATCATGGCGGTCCTCAGCAAGTCTCTCCGCTACGCGGCGGAGGTCGAGCTGATCGAGAAGGTTCCCCGGATTCGGCTGCGTAAGGTCGACCGTCCGGAGATCGAAGCGTGGACCATCGAGGAGTACGGCAAGCTCCTCGCGGGTGCGCGCAAAGAAGGACCGTGGTGGTACGCGGCGGTGTGCTTGGCGGGCGAAGCGGGTTTGCGGATCGGCGAGATCCGCGAGCTGCGTTGGCGTGAGGACATCGATCT
>JALZOI010000674.1 GCA_030857245.1 Myxococcota bacterium | reverse complement strand
GGGCAGCTGCCCGACCTGCTCGGCACGCTCGAGAGGCTCGCGGTGCCGGCGCTCACGCACCTCGCGATCGCGGACGGCCTGCTCGACGCGAAGTCGTTCGGCAAGCTCGCGCGGCTGCCGCTGGCGGCGCGCCTGACCTCGCTCGCGCTCACGAGCCTCGAGCTCACCGACGAGCTGCTGCACGCGTTCACGCGCACGCGCGGCGCGTTCCCGGCACTGACGGAGATCGACGTCAGCGCCAACGAGCTGTCGCGCGACGGGCTGACCGCCGCCCGCCACTTCGCGCCGACCGTGATCAGCCGGCGCCAGCACCGTCCCGGCACCGGCATGGAGCAGCGCGTGCGCCGGTTCGCCGGCTCGCGGCTGCAGGCCGCCGAGGAGATCGCCGATCCGAAGGCGTGGCGGCGCGCTGGCCGCGACGGCGACATCCGGTGGGCGCGCTATCGGGGCGACGCCGACTACGAGCTCTTCATCTCGGCGGATCTCGAGCGCTACGGCTGCAGCTGCCCGAGCAGCATCCAGCCGTGCAAGCACGTGGTCGCGCTGGCGCTGCTCGCGGAGCGCACCCCGCTGGCAGCCGCGCCATCGGGCGGCGTCGAGCACCGCGTCGGCCGTAGGCGCTTCGAGTCGATCGCCGAGTAGCGCGGAGGCGCCGCGGCTCGGTCGCTCGGAGTGTGACCAGAGGTCACGGGGCCGGATCCCGGCGAGCCCCACCGCACGCTGTGCGACGCTGCGCAACCGTGCCCGCGGGCACACCTTCTGCAACGCCACGGCGCGTGCGCTACTGGCAGCTCGCTCTCCTCACGCTCTACACGGCCTGTTCGAGCTGCTATCACCTCCCCGCGTGGCAGGGCGAGATCAACGTCACCGCCGTCGATCGCGAGGCGATCGCGAAGTGCGGCACCGGCGCGCTGACCACCGAGGGTGCGACCGAGATCTCGCGTCACCCCTATCTCCAGAGCACGACGCACACCACGACGACCGTCGTGTGGGGATCCACCGCCGGCCGCGGCGAGGTGGTGCTCACCGAGCCCGGCGGTGAGGTCGTCGCGACGGTCGCCGCCACCTACGCCGGCGACCCGGCGCGGCAGCAGGCGCGGCTCGATGCCCAGCGGCGCAGGGGCAGCGAGCTGGCCGCCGACGACATCTACCTCGTGAAGGCCGAGCTCAAGGGGCTCGAGCCGACGCACCTGTACTGCTACCGGCTCGTGGTCAACGGCGTCGCGGCGACGGAGGCCGCGCCGCTGATCACCGCGGCGGCTGCCGGCTCGGCGCAGCCGGTGCGCTTTGTCGTGCTCGGCGATGGCGGCACCGGCGGCCCGGCCGCGCTCGCGATCGCGAAGCGGCTGACCGCGGAGCGGTTCGATCTGATGCTGTTCCTCGGCGACATCGCCTACAAGTCCGGCACGCCGGAGCAGCTCCAGACCAAGTTCTTCGCCGTGTACCGCGACTTCCTGCGCTACGTGCCCGCGTACCCGGCGATCGGCAACCACGAGCGCCGCACCGAGCAGGGCCGCCCGTACTTCGATGCGTTCGTGCTCCCCGAGCCGGAGCGGTACTACTCGTTCGACTGGGGTGACGTGCACTTCGTCGCGATCGACACGACCCAGCGCGACGAGAAGCAGCTGGTCTGGCTCGACGAGGATCTGCGGAAGAACAAGCTGCCGTGGGTCGTCGTGTTCGGACATCACCCGATGTACACGAACTCGCTGCGCGGCCCGCAGATGTGGATCCGGCGCGCGTTCGCCAAGATCCTGACGCAGAACCAGGTCGATCTCGTGCTGACCGGGCACGAGCACCAGTACGAGCGGTTCCGGATCGCGGGCGTCACCTACATCGTCAGCGGCGGCGGCGGCGCCCAGCTGACCCGGTTCTACGGCAGCACGCGCGCGCTCAAGCAGGCCACGGTGCACCACTACCTGACGTTCGAGGTCACCGCGAAGCAGCTGACGATGAGGGCGATCGACATCTCCGGGAAGGAGATCGAGACGCTGCGCCTGGCGAAGGCAGGACCGGGCGTCGCCGCCGAGGACGTCAAGGTCAAGGTCGACGGCAAGGCAGATGACAGCTCGAACGTCGTCGCCCCGGAGACCCGGACGGTCCCCGACGAGAAGCTCCATGACGGGCCTGATGACGACATGCACCGCGAGAAGGTCGACCCGCCGGCGCCGGGGTCCGCGGGATCGGCCGGGGCGCCCGCACGTCGCGACGCCACGCCGGCTGGGATCTGATCAGCGGCGATCGAGGCCGATGACGCGGAAGCCGCGCGGGCCGCGGGCGACGTGCACGAAGACCGGTGGCACGTTGCCGTGGCTGCGCCGGATCTCGATCTTCGCGACGGTGTAGCCCGCGTGCGAGGCGCCAGCGCGGAGGCCACCGACGCAGGTCCGCGCATCGGCGTCCGCGGCCACCCGCTCCGCTCGACCGAGCGACGTACCCGCGTGGTCGAAGCTCGAGACGTGGTAGCGGGTCGCCGCAGGCAGCCCGTAGGCGTGGCGCAGCCACAGATCGTCGAAGCAGACCTCGAGAGCGCCCGCCTTGCCGCCGCGGACCTCGAACCGCGTCAGCGGCGCGACCCGCGCGAAGGCGTGCCGTCCGATCTTGCGCTGGCGGCCGAGCAGCGTGCGGACGACGTACTCGGTGGTGCGCGGGTCGGTGTACTTGCCGGCCTCGACCGCCGCCTGGATGTGCGCGCGCGTGAAGCGCAGCAGGATCTCGGCGGCCCACAGCTCGTCGAACCGGTCGGCGATGTCGGTGGGGCGCCAGTTGTGGTTCGGTTGCCAGCCGCCCGGATCGAACGACTCGCTGTCGAAGTGGCCGAGCCCGCGGTAGTCCGGATAGTGGTCGCGCTTCTCCCACGGCCGGACGTAGAGCCCGAGCGTGACGAGCGCCAGCATCGAGTCGCGCAGCGAGTAGGTGTTGCGGAAGCCCAGCCGCGGCATGCCCGTCGTGCGCGCGCCCACGCCGAGCGATTCGCCGTAGTCGAGCGTGTACCACTTCACGTACCCGTCGTCGGTGAAGGCCGAAAGCGCGTTGAGCGCCTTGATGTCGGGGTGGTTGACCCACGCCCACAGCATGCGCTGCCCCCGGAGATCGCGACGCAGCTCGTGCGGCACGCGATCGTTCGGGTCGTCCTTCCGTACGCCCTCGGGCTCCACGCCTCCGAGGATCTTGCCATCGATGAACTTGCTCGCGAGCCCGCGGAACGTCCCGTGGTCGCTCTCGGCCATCGCGAGATATTGCTCGAGATCGGCCGCCGTCATCGGCCGCTCGTTGCCGGCGATGTCGCGCACGAGAGCCTCGGGATCGAGCTGGAGCTGCTCGCGCTGGAAGTTGACGACCTCGTTGTCGGGGACGTTGTAGCCGAAGGCCCACGCGAGGCGCTGGACGATGACGTCGGCCGCGCTCTCGGTCTCGGCGTGGCCGCGCTCGTCGAACTTGAGCACGTACCGGTCGCCGCGCGCGTCCTTGATCGTGATCCCGATCGCCATCCCACCGACCTTCACGCCGACGACGCGCCACGGCTCGCTGCGATCGGGACCACCGCCGCCGGGGCCGCGCCGGATCTGCGCGGGCGTGAGCGGGGCGCGGTTGGTGAACCACGCCGAGTCGGGGACCTCGCCCAGGCTGTTGGGGTTCTCGGCGCGGCGGTGATCGCTCACCGTGAACGCGCGCCGCGTCGGCTCGATCCAGTTCTCGCGCAGGTGGTACTCGCGGAGCCCTGGCTTGTACGTGGCCGGCAGCGCGATCGGTACGCGATCGTTGACGAGCGTGACCGGCGCGCGGTTGTGGAAGCGCAGCGGCCCGGGACCGGTCGCGGTGGAGCTCGCACAGCCGACCGCGCACGCCGCGGCGGCGATCACGGCGCACAGGTTCGACAGCTTCGTCATCACAGCGCTCCGAGTTGCAGGTAGCAGCCGAGATCTCCGGCGGCCGACCCCGCGAGCTGCAGCCGGAGGGACGTCGCCGCGCCGCGCAGCAGGCGCAGGCCGCCGCCGTAGCCGACGTGGAGCTGGGACGCGGCGAGCGCGGCGAGGTCCGGCTGGACCGCGCCGGTCTCGACGAAGAGGTACGCGCGGCTGCTGCCGCCGAGCGCCCACTCGTACTCGACCTCGCCGAAGGCCGAGCTCCGATCGCGCAGCTCGTCCCGCGCGAGGGCACGCAGCCGGTGCGGTCCGCCGA
>JALZOI010000673.1 GCA_030857245.1 Myxococcota bacterium | reverse complement strand
CTCGTTGATCCACGCTCGCGTCGCCATGCCGACGTTCGATCACGCCAGCGATCAGGCCGCCACTTTCCGGCGGTGACGCGCCGCAACCGATCGAAACTACATGACCCGATTCAGGGACACTCCCTAGATCGGCGAGAGCGTGAAGTTGACGCGGACGCGGGCGCCGCTGCCGGTCAGCACGACCGCGGACTCCTTGCGCCAGCCGGTCTCGAACGCGTTGATCACGGTCTCGTTGCCGAGGCTGTCATCCGCGAACGTGTCGTTCTCGCGGAGGTCGGCGCGCAGGCGGATCGCCTCGCCGGCCTTCGGCGTCACGCTGATCACGGCCTCCGCGAGCGGCGCGCCGGTACCGAACTGCGTGCCCTGGCGGATCCGCACCCAGTTGCTGCTGTTCTTGTCGAACAGCGTCGCCGCGGTGGCACCCTCCGCCCAGATCCGGCCGTAGATCTCGAGATCGTCGCCCGGGTCACCACCGGCGCTCTCGACCGCGATGCTGTTGAGCGTCACCTTGATCTTCTGGGACACGCGCACGCACTCGCGGACGTCGTAGTCGGTCGTGAAGGACATCCGCGCCGGCGAGTTGTCCTGCAGGTAGTTCAGCTTGTACGCGATCGGCGCGCCCGGCGACTGCTTCGAGTAGTTGCCGCCGGTCTTGATGAACGCGATCAGGTTCTCGTAGCTGTCGATCGTCTGCACCGCGGTGCCGGCGTCGCCGCCGAGGATGAACGCGGTGATCTTGCTCTTCGAGATGATGTCCTTGTAGGTCACCGAGACGTCACCCCGGACATCGACGCCACCCGAGTACGCGAACTCGAGGGCGGCCCCCATCTCCTCGCTCGAGTACTCCGACTCGAACGTGAACACGACCATGCGGCCGTAGGTGACCGACGAGACGTACACCGGCGGGTGCGCGTCATCCATCTTCGCGGCGACCTGGTCGAGCGTCACCGTCGGCGCGAGCAGCTTGCTCGGCGAGGTTGGCGCATCGAGGTCGACCGTGTAGTAGGCCTGCGTGTAGCGCACGACGTAGCGCGAGCGGATCTCCTGCTTCCCGAAGTTGAAGCTCGCCTTGAGGCTCGCCAGACCGAGGCCCCAGCTCGCCTGGACGCCGAGCGCCATGTTGAGCTGGCTATCGGAGTGCACCTCCTCGATCTCGGAGTACAGGTTCGCCGGGGTCGAGCCGGTGATCTCGGCGTCCAGGATGCCGGCCAGCGCGTTGCGATACGCCGACAGGCTGGGCTCGGCGATCACGGCGCTCTTGCCACCGCCGAGGTTCTCGAGGCTGACCGAGATGGTCGCCGGGGCGCGGGGCAGCACGGTCTGCGTGAACAGGCCGGTCAGCACCGAGTCCGCGCTGACGAGCGCGCCGGGATACAGCGAGTCGGAGTTCGCGGCGTACGCGACGATCCGGTCGTACTGGCGCGTCTCCTGGAGGTTCTGCGTCGAGCACTGGTAGTCACCCTCGCGGGCTTCGGCCGTGCGCTGCCCCTGGTCGACCTGCGCGGGTGCCACGGGGAGGTACGGCAGCGCGGTGATGTACTCGTCGATCATCGACCCCTGGGGCTCGACCACCTCGGTGGTGCATCCCGTGAGCAGCGCGATCGAGGACAGCCAGCGGAGCGACTTCATGGCTCCACACTCAAGCAGGAAGCTGGCCACCCCGCGCCCCGCGCATCCACGCGAGTTGCGTGCGACGTCGCGCCCGCCGGCTCGGGCATGAGGACCTCAGGGGGCGTCAGGACCTGGCCAGTCGATCAGCCACCACCGGTGGGGTAGGGTTCGGCGGATGACAGCTGGTCGCATCGATCTCGAACGCCGCGGGCACGTCCTCCTCATCGGGCTCGACCGCGCGGCGAAGCGCAACGCGTTCGATCTGCCGCTGTGGGATGCCCTGTGCCTCGCGTACGGCGAGCTCGAGCACGATCCCGCGCTGCGGGTCGGCGTGCTCCACGCGAAGGGGGATCACTTCACGGGTGGCCTCGACCTCCCGCAGTGGGCGCCGGTGTTCGCGAGCGGCGCGTTCCACATCCCGGAGGGCGGCCTCGATCCGCTGCGGCTCGCGGGCCCGCGGCTCACCAAGCCGGTCGTCGCGGCGGTGCAGGGCATCTGCCTGACCATCGGCATCGAGCTCATGCTCGCGACCGATGTCCGGATCGCGGCGACCTCGACGCGCTTCGGGCAGATCGAGGTCAAGCGCGGGATCTACCCCGTCGGCGGCGCGACGCTGCGGTTTCCGCGCGAGGTCGGCTGGGCGAACGCGATGCGCTGGCTGCTGACCGGCGACGAGTTCGACGCCGCCGAGGCGCTGCGCATCGGGCTCGTGCAGGAGGTCGTCGCGCCCGGTGAGCAGCTCGCCCGCGCGACCGCGCTGGCCGAGGTCATCGCCGGCCAGGCGCCGCTCGGCGTCTACGCGACGCTCGCGTCGGCGCGCGCGGGTCTCGCGGAGGCCGAGGCCACCGCGGCGGCTCGCCTGCTCCCCGATCTGCAGCCGCTCCTGAAGAGCGAGGACATGCAGGAAGGTCTGCGCGCGTTCATGGAGCGCCGCCCCGGGAGCTTCCAGGGCCGCTGACCGATGACCGAGCCGCGCCACCTCGATATCGGCCTCGCGCACGTCTACGCGCGTGCGGTGCTCGCGATCGCGCGCGCCGATCACGAGCTCGGCCACGAGGAGGGCGTCCGCATCGAGCGGCTGCTCGAGGCGCGCTCCGGTCGCCCGGTCTCGCTCGACGACCTCTTGCTCGACGACCCGCTCGATCCCGCCGAGCTCGTCGCGCTGATGCGCGCGCACGCCGGCCCGTTCCGCGGCAACGGCGTGCATCCCGGCGAGCTCGCGTCGATGATCGTGAGCGACGGCATCGCGGTCGTCCTCGCGAAGGGCTACGTCTCGGAGGCCGAGGCGCGCGAGCTCCTGCGGTTCGCCGTCGCCCTCGGCTGCAGCGTCGACGAGGTCCGCGCGATGAGCTCGCACCTGTCGCCGTTCTTCGCGGCGCTCGATCGGATCTGAGCGGCGACGCGCGCGCTCACAGCGGCGCGAGCCCCTGGATCGTCATCCCGCCATCCACCGCGAGGCACTGCCCGGTGATGTAAGACGCCGCCGGCATCGCGAGGAACGCGACCGCGGTGGCGACCTCGCGCGGCTCGGCGATCCGGCCGAGCGGGGTGCGCGCGAGGATCGCGGCGAGCGCCTCGGGGCGGGACAGCACCGGCTCCACGAGCGGCGTGCGCGTGTACCAGGGCGCGACCGTGTTGACGCGGATCTGATCCCTGGCCCATTCGAGGGCGAGCGTGCGCGCCGCCTGGGCGAGCCCGGCCTTCGCGGCGCCGTACGCGACGCCGGTCGGCAGCGCGACCTGACCGGCGACGGAGCCGACGTGGATCACGCTCGCACCGCCCGCGGCGCGGAGCTGCGGGTGCAGATCGCGCGACAGCAGCAGCGGCGCCGTCAGGTTGAGCGCGATCAGCTGGGCGATCGTGGCGTCGTCGTAGCCGACGAGCGGGCTCCGCACGTTGCCGCCGGCGTTGTGCACGAGCACGTGGAGCGGCGTCGGGATCGCGGCGACGATCCGCGCGCGATCGGCGGCATCGGTGACGTCGCCGACGATCCCCGTGACACCGAGCTCGCGCACGACGTCGGCGATGCCGGCCTGCGTGCGCGCGATCACGGTGACGCTCGCTCCGAGCGTGAGCAGCTCCTCGGCGATCGCCCGGCCGATGCCGCGGCTGCCTCCGGTGACGAGCGCCGAGCGCCCGCGCAGATGCCACGTGGAGTCCGTCACGCCGGCATCATGGGTGACGTGGTCTGCGGGTTCAAGTCGTGCCCCCTCGTGCCACGATAGCCGCGTGCTCCGGTTGCTCGGCGAGCCCGATCTTCGCGCGCTGTTCGCGCACGTCTGTCGCCATGGCGAGGAGTCGGGCCGCAACGGCGACGTGATCTTCCGCCCGCGCTCGCAGCACGAGGTGCTCGACGAGGTCGCGGTGTGCGCGCGGCATCGCGTTGCGTGGGCGCGCGGCCTCGACGAGCCGCTGTGGCTGCGCACGTGGGGCATCGTCGACGACGGCGGGATCCTCGGTCATCTCGATCTGACGGGGGGCCGGCTCGCCGCCGAGCTCCATCGCGCGACGCTCGGGATGGGCATCGAGCGACGGGCGCGCGGTCGCGGTCACGGCCGCGCGCTGCTCGAG
>JALZOI010000672.1 GCA_030857245.1 Myxococcota bacterium | reverse complement strand
GCCCGCTCCCGATGCCGGCGCGGCGGGCGGCACCGTGCTGTACCCCGAAGGCCGGCGCCACTCGCCGATCACGCAGGGCATCGTCGACCGCCTGCAGGCGATCGCGGCGACCCCGCACGCCCCGCGCGTGTTCGCGAAGCTCGGCGACTCGATCACGGCGAGCCGCGACTTCCTCGCGTGCTTCGACGGCGGCGCCGTGGAGCTCGGCAGCCACGGCGGGCTCGCGACGACGATCAGCTACTTCCTCGCCGGCGACGCGGCCGGCACCTCGCCGTTCGATCGGACCAGCGTCGCGGCCGTCGGCGGGACCACGACGCGCGACGTGCTGACCGGGACGCCCCCCCCCCTCGATCGCGAGCTCACCGCCGTCGATCCGCGGCTCGCCGTCATCATGTTCGGCACCAACGATGTCCGCTACGGCCGCAGCGTCGACGACTTCGGAGCCGACCTGTGGACGATCGTCGATCGCACGATCGCGCGCGGCGTGGTCCCGATCCTCTCGACGATCCCGCCGATCGACGGTGACCCCGGCAGCGACGCGCGGATCCCCACGTTCAACCGCGTGGCCCGCGCGATCGCGCAGGGCCGCGGGATCCCGCTCGTCGATTACCACCGCGACCTGCTGGCGTTGCCAGCCCGCGGGCTCGCCGCCGATGGCCTCCACCCGTCCACGGCCCCGGGCGGCGCCTGCCAGCTGACCACCGCGGGCCTGCAGTACGGCTACAACGTCCGCAACCTGATCTCCGTCGAGGCGCTCGCACGCACCCACGAGGCGCTCGCCGGGAGCGTGCTCGATGCGAGCGCGCCGCTCCGCACCGGGACCGGGCTCGCCGCCGATCCCGTGATCGCGACGCTGCCGATGTCCGATCTCGCCGACACCCGCGACGGCGAGCCGCTCCACACCGTCTACAGCGGGTGCGGCGCCACCGCGGGTGGCAAGGCGATCGTGTACAAGCTCGATCTCGCGGCGGCGACCACGCTCGACGTCACCATCGTCGATCGCGACGCGACCAACGTCGACGTCCTCGTGCTGACCGGCAGCCTCGATGCGACCGCGTGCGTGGCCGCCGGCGACCAGGCGGTGACCGCCACCGTCGGGCCGGGCATCGTCTACGTCATCGCGGATGGCGCGACGGCGACCAGCGACGGCGAGCTCGTGCTCGTGATCTCCGCGCGCTGAGCGGCCCGCTACGCTTCGCGGTAGTCCTCGTGAACCATCACGAGGCCGACCGCGCCGGCCGCGAGCAGGCCCGGCAGGATCAACGCGTGCCACAGCCCGATGTCCATGAGCCCGCGCAGCTTCGGGGCACCGAAGATCAGGATCAGCCCGAGCACGGTGCAGAGCGCGACCAGGAACGACCACGCGGCGCGTGACTTGTGGAACGACAGCCAGGTCACGACCGGCAGCAGCAGCCCCATGACGAGCAGCGTCACCACGAGCGTCGGCTGGAGCTCGCGGCTCCACGCCGCGTACGACATCACCAGGGACGCCACGCCGACGACCGCGGGGATGATGTGGCCGACCCAGCGCGGCGCGAGCAGCGCGCCCACCGTGCCGAGGCTGACCAGGCCGCTGAACATCAGGAAGGCCACGCGAGCCTCGTTGATGAAGGCGAGCTCGGCGGGGCCGAACCGCTGCGAGCGATCCTCGTAGTAGCTCTGCGAGAGGAAGTAGAACGCCAGGTTGAGCAGCCCAGCGAACGCGAAGACCACGATCGCGATCCGCACCGGCGTGTTGCGAGGCCGCTCTTGCATCCGACGAGCATGCCCCGACCGGTCCGCCGGCGTAAGCAGTTTCGGAGCCTGGGTGGGCGCTCGGTGCCGGCTACTTGCGCTTTTTGAACAGCGAGCCCCAGAACCCGCGGGGTTTGTCCTCCGCGGGCGCGGGCGCCGGCGGTGGCAGGGGAGGGGGCGTTGCGGCGATCGGTCGCGGGGGCGTGCTCAGGTTCGGGAAGCCGGTCAGCGTCGTCGAGCGCCCGGTCGTCGTGATCGAGACCTGCGGGTACGACGCACTCGATCCCGGCTCGGTGTCGAGCGAGATCTGGGTGTCCTCGAGCTCCTTCGCGTATTCCTTGCGGAACAGCTGCCGCATGAACTGCCGGAGCTCCTTGGGATCGAAGCGATAGCCGGCGATCAGCGCGTCGAGCGCGGCGGCGAGCTGGGCCGCGCTCTGGTAGCGGTCGGCGACGTCGCGGGCGAGCGCCTTCAGCGTGATCGCGTCGAGCTCGGGCGTCACGCGGCGGTTGAAGTTCGAGGGCGGCGGCACCTCGGCCTTGCGCACCTTCTCCATGAGCGCGAACTCGGTGTCGCCGCGGAACAGCTTCTCGGTCGTCAGCATCTCGTGGAGGATGATGCCGGCCGAGAACACGTCGGTGCGGGCGTCGAGCGGCATCCCGCGGATCTGCTCGGGGCTCATGTAGCTGAACTTGCCCTTGAGGATCCCGATCTCGCTCGTGAACTTCATCAGCGCCTGCGCGATGCCGAAGTCGAGGATCTTGACGTCCCCGTCGTACGACATCCGCACGTTCGAGGGCGAGACGTCGCGGTTGACGATGTTGAGCAGCCGGCCATCGGTGTCGGCGAGCGTGTGCGCGAAGTGCAGCCCCTCCGCGATCCGCGCCGCGATGTAGACCGCGTGGGGCACCGGGATCCGTTGCTGGGTCTCCTGGCAGCGCCGCAGCACCTGCGTCAGGTCGCGGCCGCCGATGTACTCCATCGAGATGTAGTGCCGGCCGTCGGACTGGCCGAGCTCGACCGTCTCGACGATGCAGCGGTTCTTCAGCATCATCGCGAGCTGGCCTTCGCGATGGAACATGTCGACGAAGCGGGCCTCGCGCGCGAGCTGCGGGCGCATCACCTTCACCGCGAACAGCCGCTTCGCGCCGGTGCTGAGCTGCCTGCGCGCGCGGTAGACCTCGGCCATGCCGCCGCGCGCGATCAGCCCGAGCAAGTAGTACGTGCCGAACGGCACCGGTTCATTCGGTGCCCCCGGAGACAGCTTGCCTTCCTGCGACGGCCGCTCGGACACCATGAGCGCGGCGACCTTAACACTTTCTCTCGCTCGCACGCGGTCGGCGGCAGGGGGGCCACAGACCCACTGAAGCCCGCGCTCGAGGCGCGGGTGGGTCACCGGCGGACATGGTCCCGGTGGACATCGTCACCAGCGGACGATGACGCGCTGCCCCGGCCGGATCTGGAGCGTGCGCTCCTCGGATCGCACGCCGGAGTCGTCCTTGAGGACCATCCGCAGCGTGCGGCCGTCCGCGGGAGCGGCGACGCCCACGTCGGCCGCGGTGATCCCGAGGTCGATCAACATGCCGGGCGTCTTCGGGTTCTCGAGGGCGATCCGCCCGGAGGGCCGCTCGAGCCGGTTCTCGACGATCGCCCACGCGAACGTCATGTGGGCCGGCTTGCCGGGCTCCACGGTGGCGTACTCGAACAGCGCCATCTCGTACTTCGGGTTGAAGCACAGTCCCTTGTAGTTGCCGGGAGCGACCACGATGCCGGCATCCGGCAGCTTCGTGATCCGCTGCCGGTTGATCCACAGCTCGGTGCACGGCAGGCTCGTCGTGATCAGGAGCGTGCCGAGCACCGCGTGCTCCTTCGCGAGCTCGGCGCGCACGACATCGGCGTTCGGGCCGAACGGTCGCTGCACGAGGTAGCGGCGGTAGAGCTCGCGGCGCTGCTCGGTCGCGCCGAGCTGATCGTAGGTCGAGCCGAGCTCCCGGAGGAAGCCGGGCAGCTCGGGCGCGAGTGCGTGGCCGATGTGGAAGTGGACGAGCGCATCGCCGTAGCGCTTCGCCGCGAACGCCGCGCGGCCGCGCAGGAACGCCTTGCGGGCGTCGGCGACGAGCGGCGTCAGCGCGAGCTTGTCGGCGAGCGGATCGTGGGTGGCCGCGAGCCGCCGGACCTCGGCGAGGGCGGCGGCGCGCTGCGCGGGATCGGTGGTCGCGGCGGCGAACGAGCTCCAGGCCTCCGCCGCCTGCTCGGGCTGGCCGGCGAGGGTCCACAGCTCGGCGAGCTGGCGGGCCTCCGGGCTCGCGGGTCCGCGCGCGACGACGAGCGCCTGGTAGAGCGGGATGGCCTTCGCGTACGCGCGCTGCTTGACGGCTTGCCGGGCGGGCGCGACCAGCGCGGCGGACAGCTTCGCGCGGGAGGTCTTCGTCGCGACGGTGTGGTAGAG
>JALZOI010000671.1 GCA_030857245.1 Myxococcota bacterium | reverse complement strand
GCCACCGAGGAGGCGGCGCGCCTGCTCGTCGCGATGCTCCGCGATCCGCTGCCCGAAGCGCGCACCGCCGCCCGCGCCGTCCTCGAGACGTGGCAGTCGGCGTGGCTCGACCTCGAGTGGGTCGGCGACGCACCGACACTGGTGCCGCGCTACGTCGACGATCACGCGCTGCCGCTGGTGCGGCGCGGCGATCGCCTCGTGATCGCCGCGAGCGGCGAGGAGCACGTGCTGGACGGGCGTGGGCGTCCGATCCGCGCGGGCGACACCGAGTACGGCGGCTGCGTGTGCTGCGGACCGCCGCGTGCGCTGGCGCGCCGTCGCAAGGAGGGCCTGTGCTGCCCGAGCTCGGGCGCGTCGCACCTCCGTGACGGTGGCCGGGTGATGCTCGAGCGCGATCATCCGCTCGGGCGCTGCCGCGTGTGTGACTCGGTGCGGCCGCGCCAGCGCGACGGCAGCCGGATCATCTGCGTCGATTGCGGCGCCGGTGCCGGCGGTGGTGGCGGTGGTGGCGACCTCGGGCAGCCGCAACCCGATCAGGCGATGCCGTCGGAGCAGGGCCGCTCGCATGAAGAGGCGCTGCCGAAGCCGCCGACCCGCGAGGAGCTCGAGCACATCGCGCCGCACATCCGCGCGGCGATCGGCGCGAACATCTTCCTGCAGGGCCGGATCGGCGACGAGCGCTGGAGCGGCTCGGGCATCATCATCGCGCGCGACGGCAACCACCTCGCGATCCTGACGAACCGCCACGTCGTCGAGAGCGAGGAGACGCGCCGGTTGTGCGCGCTCAAGGCGCTGACGGTCACCGGCGAGCAGATCACCGCCACCACCGTGTGGCGCGCCAAGCGCGGCGTCGATCTCGCGCTGGTCGAGGCGCGCGTCGATCGTCCCGATGACCTCGGGGTCATGCCGCTCGGCGCTGGCGCGGTGCTCGTCGGCGCGTCCGTGTTCGCGATCGGCAACCCGCTCGGCCTGGCGTGGAGCTACACCGGCGGCACGCTGTCGGCGATCCGCCACTGGACCACCAGCGATGGCCAGTCGGTGCGGATCCTCCAGACCGACGCGCCGATCGCGCCCGGCTCGAGTGGCGGTGGCCTGTTCCACAGCGATGGCCACCTGCTCGGCGTGATGTCATTCCTGCGCCAGGGCCACGCCGGCGGCAGCGCTCACTTCGCGCTGTCGATCGACGCGATCCGCGATGCGCTGGCGCGCGAGGACGTGACCTGGCGAGGTCACCAGCTCGCCGCGCTGCCGCGCTAGCTAGCGGGCGGACGGGTCGCCAGGCGCGCCGGCGACCCGTTCTCTGCGGCCTTCGGTGAAGGACCGACGGGTCACAAGTCCTCGTATCTGCTGACAGTTTCGCCCGGGCGGGCCGGGCGCCGGGCCCGACGCAAAAAAACCCTGTGAGATTCTGCGCTTGGCTCTGTAGAATCGGTGGGTTACCTACGGTTGTCGCGTGACGGTCCAGTCCAAGCGCACCCTCAAAGTCGAGAAACTCGCGCGCATCTACGATGCTGAGATCGCGCCGGTGTGGGGGAGTCGTTTCGGTAAGATGCTCCTACGCAATCTTGCCGTGCCCCAGAAGGGGCAGGTGCTCGACATCTCCTGCGGCACTGGCTACCCGACGACGGAGATCCTCCGACGGATGTCCGAGGGCAGCCGCCTGATCGCGATCGACGCCTCGAGCGCGATGCTCGACGTCGCGCGCCGCAAGGTCGCGGACCTCGGCCCGCTCGGCAAGCGGGGCGTGTTCTTCCGCACCGAGAGCCCGGTCCCCAAGCTGTCGTTCGCCGATGACGTCTATGACCTCGTGGTGTGCAACCTCGGCCTCGCCGAGATGCCGGACGTCGAGACCGCGCTCCGCGACTTCGCGCGCGTCGCCAAGCTCGGCGGCGAGGTCCGCTGCACGCTGCCGCTCGCCGAGTCGTTCCAGGAGTTCCACGACATCTACCGCGAGGTCCTGATCAAGCACGACAAGCACGAGGCCCTCGACCGGCTCGAGCGCCACATCGCCCGGTTCCCGACCGTCGATCAGGTCGAGCGCTACATGAAGACGGCGAACCTGGCGGGCGGCCTCGAGTACGAGGAGTTCTCGCTGCTGTTCAAGAGCTCCCGCGAGTTCTTCTTCGCACCGGTGATCGAGTACGGCCCGCTGCAGGAGTGGAAGGACATCGCCGGCGGCGGCCAGGAGATGCAGGACGTGTTCTGGTACATCAAGGAGGCGATCGACGCCTACTTCGATGGCCGGCCGTTCCAGGTCACCGTCAAGGCGGGCTGCATCATCGGCACGAAGCACGAGGCGCGGGCCCACGTCGAGCGCATGGTCGTGCAGGTGCAGCTGCGGCCGCACCTGCTGGACGAGATGATCGACATCGAGCCCGATGACGATGACTTCGGTGATGACGTCGACACCGGACTGCCGATGCCGCCGCGGGCGCTGGCGGTCGGCTCGGTGCAGGTCGAGGATCCTGATGATCTCGACGTCGTCGAGGTCCGCGATGACCGGAGCGACTTCGCGATCGACGAGGCGTCGCCGGCGGAGCAGGAGCTCGACGCCTTCATCGAGGGTCGCAAGCGCCCGTCGCACCTCGACCTCGACGACTGATCGGCTTCCGCGCGGCTGGCTTGCACGCGACCGCGGACGCGACGATGCTCGCGCGCATATGGGTGAGCCGCGACAGGAGTACCTCGCGCTGGTCGACGAGCTGACCGAGCACGATCGCCGCTACTACGTGGATGCGAACCCCTCGATCAGCGATGTCGAGTACGACCGCCTGGCGAAGCGCCTCGTCGAGCTCGAAGCGGCGCATCCCGACTGGGTCGTCGCCTGGTCGCCGAGCCGGCGCGTCGGTCATGCGCCGGTCTCCGAGTTCCCGAAGGTCACGCGGCCGGTCGCGATGCTGTCGCTCGACAACAGCTACGACGAGGCGGAGCTCAAGGCGTTCTACGATCGCGTGGTCAAGGGCCTCGACGGCGACATCCCGGTGTTCTCGATCGAGCCGAAGATCGACGGCTTCGGGATCGAGCTCACGTACAAGCAGGGCCTGCTCGTCCTCGGTGCGACGCGCGGTGACGGCCGGATCGGCGAGGATGTGACCGCGAACGTCAGGATGGTGAAAGGCGTCCAGCTGCGGCTGCGCCAGACCCCGCAGACGCCGGAGCACCTCGTCGTGCGCGGCGAGATCTACATGACCAAGGCCGAGTTCGAGCTGATCAACCGCGCCCGCGCGGCGGCCGGCGAGGAGCTGTTCAAGAACCCGCGCAACACCGCGGCGGGCTCGATCAAGCAGCAGGATCCGCGCGAGGTCGCGAAGCGTCCGATGTGGACGATCCTCTACGAGGTCGTCGACGGCGAGCGCTACGCCTCGGGGCACCTCGCCTCGCTCGAGCTCATCAAGGGACTCGGGCTGCCGACGAGCACGCACAACACGGCCGCCGCATCGTGGGAGGAGCTGATCGCGTGCGTGCACTCGTGGCGCGATCGCCGCGACGCGCTGCCGTACGAGGTCGACGGCATCGTGATCAAGGTCGATGACTTCGCGCAGCGCACGGCGCTCGGCACGACCGCGAAGTTTCCGCGCTGGGCGATCGCCTTCAAGTTCCCGGCTCGTCAGGTCACGACGATGCTGCGCGATCTCGAGATCAACGTCGGCCGCACCGGCACCGTGACGCCGGTCGCGCTGCTCGATCCCGTCGACGTCTCGGGCACCACGGTCGCCCGCGCGTCACTCCACAACTGGGATCAGGTCGCGCGGCTCGGGCTGCGCAAGGGCGATCGGGTGCTGCTGCAGAAGGCCGGAGAGATCATCCCGGAGATCCTCGGCGTCACCGAGGCCGGCCCGGGCGAGCCCTTCGCGCCGCCGGCGACGTGCCCGTTCTGCGCGGCGGCCCTCGAGCGCGAGGAGGGGAGGGTCGCGCTGATGTGCCCGAACCGGATCGGCTGCCCGGCGCAGCGGCTCGGCGCGATCGAGTTCTTCGCGGGGCGCCACCAGCTCAACATCGACGGGCTCGGCGAGAAGGTCGTGATCCAGCTCGTCGAGGCCGACCTCGTGCGCGACATCGCGGACCTGTTCGACCTCACGGTGCCGCAGTTGCTCGCGCTCGAGCGCTTCGGCAAGACCTCGGCGCAGAACCTCGTCAAGGCGATCGCGACGGCCCGCGAGGCGGCGACGTTCTCCCGCGTGCTGGCC
>JALZOI010000670.1 GCA_030857245.1 Myxococcota bacterium | reverse complement strand
CGCCGGGCGGAGCCCGCGGTGTCGAGCTCGGCGCGCGCGGTGAGGTGCGGGTGCTGCGCGAAGAAGTCGTGACACTGCGCGAGCGCCTGCGGATGCGAGATCACGACGCGCAGCTCGTCGAGCGTGACGCCCTCGATCGCGAGCAGGCAGTGCTCGATCGAGGCGACCACCTCGCCGGTGATGTGCAGCCCCCCGGCCGCGAGCAGATCGTAGGTCTCGTTGATGCTGCCGGCCGTCGTGTTCTCGATCGGCAGCAGCGCGAGGTCCGCGGTGCCCCCGAGCACGGCCTGCGCGGCCGCCCGGAACGAGTCGTGGCCGCTCAGCAGCGCACCACCCGCCCGGCCGGCGTAGCGGCGCTGCGCGGCGAGGTGGCTGTAGCTACCCTCGACGCCCTGGTAGGTCACGCGCAGCGGGACATCGTCGCGATCCCGCACCGTCTGCTCCTGGTGCGCGACCGAGAGGTCCATCACCACGCGATACAGCCGCTCGATCTCGTGCGGGTCGACGCCGACCTCCGCGGCCATCGCGCGGAGCCGGGCGATCAGGCTCTCCTCGCGCTCGCGATCGCGGAACGGGCTCGCGCTGGCGAGCTTGGCCTCCACCACGCCGTCGACGATGCGCAGCCGCTCGGCGATCAGCTGGATGATCTGGCGATCGACCGCCTCGATGCGATCGCGGAGCGCGGCGAGATCTGGCAGAGCCATGCCGCACTCTAGCAGGCACGCGCGGTCACGACGGCGTGCGCACCACCGGCGTGCCCCCGTGGCCGCGGGTCTCCCAGCTCGAGGTGTCGAGCGTGAACAACCCGAGCGGGGTCAGCAAGAGATAGGCGACCGGCATCAGCACGGCCATCGGCAGGAACGCGATCGGATGGACCCGCAGGTGCGGGGGCAGCCGGCGCACCGAGGGGGCGAGGTAGTAGATCATCCCGAAGAGCGCGAGCAGCGCGAGGTGCGTGGTCACCAGCGGGATCAGCTCGCCCTTGAGCGCGTGGACCACGATGACGAACGGGTAGACCATCAGCAGCAGCAGCATCGACAGGTACTGCAGGCAGACCAGCGGGTGCAGCCGCCAGGCATCGCCGAGCCCGAGGAGGAAGTCGACGATGTTCGAGCGCTTCCAGCGCAGCTGCTGGTTGAAGTAGCCGCGCAGCGTGGTCGGCGCCTTCGTGAAGCACATCGCTTCCATGACCTGACGGGTCCGGTACCCGCGCTTGACGATCTGGTGGGTCAGGAACCGATCCTCGCCGTACTTGATCGCGACGCCGAGCAGGTTGCGATCCTCGAGCACCGGCTCGAGCTCCATCAGCACGTGACGGCGATAGGCGGTGAGGCAGCCCGACAGGCACATCACCGAGTCGAGCGAGCGCTCCAGGTTCTTCAGGTGCTCCTGGCCGAAGTAGTACTTGATGGTCTGCAGCTTGGAGAGCCAGTTCGCGTTCGGGTTCGAGATGTGGACGCGCCCGCCGACCGCCGCGACCTCCGGCGTCGTGAACCCGGCGACCAGCTCGCGCAGCGCCGACGGAAACACCAGCACGTCGGAGTCGACCGACACGATGACCTCGGCCGCCGAGGCTCGCACCGCGCGGTTGATGCCCTTGCGCTTGCCCAGGTTGTGCGGGTTGCGGAGCACGGTGACGTTGCGGTGCTCGCGCGCCGCCTTGCAGGCCCACGCGTAGCTGTCGTCGGTCGAGCAGTCATCGACCACCGTGACCTCGAGCTTGTGGCGCGGGTAGTCGAGCGAGACCAGGCTGATGATCGTCTCGTAGATCGAGGCGCCCTCGTTGTACAGCGGGACGACGATCGTGATGGTCGGCTCGTAGCCGGTGGCGCGCGCCGCGAGCGTCCGCCGCCGCGCGAGCGTGAGGTACCAGCCGAACACGTAGCGGTTGAGGAAGACGACGAGGATGAACAGCGAGATCGCGAAGGCCATGGCGGGCTCGCTCAGAACAGCAGCGGCGCGCCGCCGGCGAACAGGACGTCCTCGGCGGCGGCGGTGGGCTCGGTGAGCCGGAGCTCGACGAGCTGGCCGCGGAGCATGGTGTCGCGGTGCGGATGCGG
The DNA here is from genome assembly GCA_030857245.1 of Myxococcota bacterium. Taxonomy (GTDB): domain Bacteria; phylum Myxococcota_A; class Polyangia; order Haliangiales; family Haliangiaceae; genus JABFXX01. The sequence goes on along the minus strand of JALZOI010000670.1, from coordinate 2,127 downwards.
GAACGTGACCTCGCCCGGGAGGATGGCGAGCACGCGGCCGACCTCGCGGCACACCACCATCTCGAGCCGGCACGCGTGGAGCGGCGCCCCGACGGTGACCTCGCCGAGGTTGGCGTAGGGCACGAGCGCGACCGTCGCACCGTGAGCGAGCGCCCTGAGGTACGGCGCCTGCTGGAGGCCCGCGATGATCTCGTCCTGGCGACCGAGCGCGGTGTGCAGGAGCTGGCGGTCGGCCGTCGCCTTGTGGAGCGCACGCGCCGACTCCTCGTAGTCGCGCTTGATCTTGAGGACCTCGTAGCTGAGCCGGCCCGTGGCGCCCTCCGCGAGGAGCGCGTCGAGGGCGCGGGTCTCGCCGGCGAGCTGGGCGGCGCGCTGCTCGAAGTCGGCCTGGCGCTCCGCGAGCGACAGGTTCGACGTCGAGAGCTGCGCGAGCTGGTACTTACCGTTCAGCATCGCGCTGCGATCGATGAGCCCGGCGTCGTACTCCTTCGCGATCTTGTCCGCGTGATCCATCGCGTACGCGGCGGTCGAGCGCCGGATCTGCGAGCGGGTGCGCGCCGCCGTGCTCGCGAGCTCGCGGACGCGGCCGAGCGCGGCCTGGCGGCCCTCGAGGTCGGTCCGGATCGCTTGCGCGAACGCGAGCTGGAACTCGCTCTGCGCGGTGATCGTCCGCTCGGTGGCGTCGAGCTCCGCGACGAGACGGTCCCGCACGTTGTGCTGCGCGGCGAGCTCGGCCTTGAGCTTGACGACCTTCTCGTCGCTCGCCGACACCGCGACGGGCGTCACCCAGCTCGTGCTGAAGAAGTAGAACGTCGTCGTGGCGACGTAGCCGACGAGCACGACGACGATCAGCGACAGGATCGCGAAGCCGAGCAGCCGGTAGCTCGCCACGATGAGCTTCGGGATCCGGCCGCCCGCGGCGCGCGGCGGCGCGAGGCCGATCCGCGCGTAGTCCGCGTACGACTCGGGCTCGGGCTCCAGCCGCGGGACCTGCTGCGTCCGCGCATACGGGTCATCTGCATGGTCGTTCGCCGGCTCGGCATCGAGCGTCTCCGGCGCGAACAGCCTCCGCGGGATCGTGCGGTCCTCGTCGAGCGGCTCGTCCGCCGTGTCGTGGCGCGCGAGGTGCGCCGCGGCGAGCGCCGCGACGGTGCGCGGCGAGGACGGCCGCCGAGGGTCACGGAAGGCGACCACCCGCGCCTCGAGCGCGGGCTTCAGGAAGGTGGAGCCCTGCGACGGGCGGAGCAGCTCGCGGTCCTCGCCGTCATGCGCGCGAGTCGCGGCGGAGGCGGCGGAGGGGACGGTAGTCAAGGGGCGGGGCGTCATCGGTAGGCTCGGGGTCGCGTGGGAGCTCGCGGCCCCGCGTTTCGAGCGCGGGGTCACGAGGCAGGCCTCGGCTCCGCGGTTCGAGCGCGGGGTCGGCGGTGGCGAGCGCGAACGCGAGCTCGCGACAGACCTGACAGGAATCGAAGTGGTCCTCGAGCACGCGCGCGCGGGCGGCCGCGAGCGTGTGATCGAGGAAGCGTGCGAGCTCGCTATCGTCGGGACAGATCGGGGTCCCGGCGAGCGCGTGCGCTAGAAGGCGCAGAAGGCGAGCTCGGTGTCATCGATCCGCCAGACGGCGTTATCGAGACAGAGATCGACGCTCTCGAGGATGCACTCGTCGCTGTCCTCGTCGATGACGCGGATATCGTAGGTATCGCACTCGATGCCACTGACCTCGAGCACGTCGCCGGGGTCGAGCACGTCGGCGCCGAGCAGATCCGCGCCCCAGGCGACGCTGTCGACCGGGCTGAGGTTGATCTCGATCAGCGTGTAGCTCGAGTCGTTGTCGATCGTCAGCGTCGAGGTGAGGTCTTCCTCCTCCGCGCAACCCACGAGCCCGAACACGAGCGTTGCAAGAATCGCGAGGCGGTTCATCGCGCACCTCCCGCCACCGCGCCGCCAGCACACTGCACGTCGACCGACATCGGCGAGTACAACCCGCCGGTGACGTAGTGCAGGATCGAGTCAACGCCGCTGCTCCTGCTCTGGATCCCGGCGACGCCCGTCGGGCACAGCTTGACGAGATCGACCTCGGCGCCACCGATGAGGCCCCACAGGAAGAACGACTGCTTCGCCGTGTGC
>JALZOI010000121.1 GCA_030857245.1 Myxococcota bacterium | reverse complement strand
GGCTCAGGCCCGTGCCGGGTGGCTCGCATCGGGCCAGCCCTCGGCACCGACGAGCGGCACGAACCTGACGTCGCCGAGATCCTCCTCGTAGAACGAGCTCGCGCTGCGCCGCGTGATGCGGACCAGGCGCTGGTGATCGGCCTCGCCGAACGGCAGCACGAGCCGGCCGCCGACCGCGAGCTGATCGAGCAGCGACGGGGGCGGGCGGGGGGCGCCGGCGGCCACGGCGATGGCCTCGTAGGGCGCGTCGGGCGGCCACCCGAGCGTGCCATCGGCGCGATGGACCCGGACGTTGTGGAAGCCGAGGCGAGCGAGCCGATCCGCGGCGGTGATCGCGAGCTCCTCGATCCGCTCGACGGTGACGACCTCGCGGACCATGGCGGCGAGCACCGCGGCCGCGTAGCCCGAGCCGGTGCCGATCTCGAGGACGCGCTCGGGACCGTGCAGGCCGAGGGCGTCGATCGTCATCGCGACGACGTACGGCTGCGAGATCGTCTGACCGTGGCCGATCGGGAGCGGGCCATCGTCGTACGCGTGATCGAAGAGCTCCGGCGGCACGAACGCCTCCCGCGGCACCCGCGCGAACGCGGAGAGCACGTGCGGATCGCTGATGTTCCGGCGCCGGAGCTGCTCCGAGATCATCCGCATCCGTTGCGCTTCTATCGTCAAGGTAGCCCTCGCCATCTCCGCACCATGTGCACGTTCACGGCCAGCGCACTCGGATGAATGCGCACGAACTGCTGCTGCGTCCCACGCGCGCCAGCCTACGCCGCGTGGCGGCCGGCGTGGTCTCCCTTGCCGGTCCGGACCGTCAAGACCGGGCAGGGAGCGGACCGCACCACGGTCTCGGCGACGCTCCCGAGCAGGGCGCGCGTGACGCCCCGGCGACCATGCGTGCCCATCACGATCAGGTCGGCGCCGACCTCGAGCGCGGTCTGGTTGATCACGTCGCGGGCATCACCGGTCTTGAGCAGGACCTGGCCGATGTTCGCGCGACCGCACTTGCTGTTCGCGAGGGCGTCGAGCGCCTTCTGGTTGTCCGCGATCAGCGAGTCGATGACGGTGCTGGTGAGGGCGACGCCAAGCTCGGGCAGGCCGAGGGCGGGGATGCCGATCACGTTGACGAGGTGGATCTGGGCACCGAGCTGGGTCGCCAGCTCGCACGCGTAGTCGAGGGCTTCCTCGGCGCCAGGGCTGAGGTCCGTGGGGACGAGAATGTTCTTGGGCAGCATGGATGGAGGCTCCTCGACGTCATGCAGGTTTCACGAACCGGGCCATGGCAACCGTGCGAAACGGCGCGTCGAGGCACGCGGCGTTTGCGCCCGCCGTGCGCGCACGCGCAGGCCTTACCGGGTAGAACGTGCAGGGCAGCATGCGGTTGACGAGGAAGTTCATCGCTGCGCTCGTCATCGGGGTCGCCCTCGTCGCACTGGTGCAGGGCTACCTCGATTACCAGCGCGATCGCGACACGTTCGATCGCCAGCTCCGTGCCGAGGCCGCAGCGCTCGGCCGCGCGCTCGCCCGTGGCGTCGCGGACGTCTGGCAGCGCGACGGGGAAGCGGCGGCGCGGCAGTTTCTCTACACCGCCGGCAGCCGGAGCGGCCGCCTGCAGGCACGCTGGGTGTGGTTCGACGCGACCGGCCCCGATGCGCCGCGAGCGCCCGGAGACCAGCTCGGTGCGATCGACCGCGATCAGGCGATCACGGTCCGCGACGAGAAGCGCCGGCTGCTGCTGACGTACCTGCGGGTCGACGTGCCCGAGCTCCGGCCCGGCGGCGTCGAGATCACGCAGTCGCTCGAGCAGCTCGATGCCTACGTCCGGTCCTCGCTGCGGCTCCAGGTGATCGGCTCGGTGAGCGCGGTGGCGATCGCAGCGCTGCTCGCGCTCGCGCTCGGCGTCGTGTTCATCGGCCGGCCGATCTCGCGGCTCGCCGCGAAGGCGCGGCGGGTCGGCACCGGCGATCTCACGGGCCCGCTCGACCTGCGCCAGCGCGACGAGCTCGGCGAGCTCGCGGCCGAGATCAACCTGATGTGCGAGCGCCTGGCGACCGAGCAGCGCGCGCGCGAGCAGGCGACCGAGCAGCTCCGCCACGCCGACCGGCTGACCACGGTCGGCAAGCTCGCGTCGGGCCTCGCCCACGAGCTCGGGACGCCGCTCAACGTCGTGCAGGGCCGCGCGAAGCTGATCCTCGATGGCGAGGTCGAGGGCGCCGAGGCGCTGGACTCGGCGCGGATCGTCGTCGAGCAGGCCGAGCGGATGACGGCGCTGATCCGCCAGCTCCTCGACTTCGCCCGGCCGCGCGCCCTCCACAAGGCGCCGGTCGAGGTCGCCACGCTGTCGCGGCGGGTCTGCGAGCTGGTCGCCACGATCGCGCGCAAGGGCTCGGTCACCCTCTCCCCACCCCCTGGCGGTGAGGCCTTGCTCGTCGCCGCCGATGATGGCCAGCTCACCCAGGTGATGACCAACCTCGTGGTCAACGCGATCCAGGCGTCGCCCTTGGGTGGCACGGTGACGATCCGCGCGCACGTCGTCGAGCAGGTCCCGCCGCCGTACGTGGGCACCACGGAGCAGACGTGGATGGCGATCGAGGTCGTCGACAGCGGCGTCGGGATCGACGAGGCTGCGCGGGCCCGCGTGTTCGAGCCCTTCTACACCACCAAGCCGGTCGGCGACGGCACCGGCCTCGGGCTGTCCGTGAGCTGGGGCATCGTGCGCGAGCACGGCGGCTGGATCGACGTCGCCTCGCAGCCGGGCCAGGGCTCGACGTTCACCATCTACCTGCCGCGAGGTGACGGATGACCACGGTGTTCGTGATCGACGACGAGCGCGAGATGGTCGAGCTGATCGCGCTCGGCCTCAAGAAGCGCGGCTTCACGATCATGCCGTTCGGCAGCGGCGCGGCGGCGCTCGCGGCGATCCCGAAGCACGACGTCGACGTCATCGTCACGGATCTCAACATGAAGGGGATGACCGGGCTCGAGCTGTGCCAGCAGGTCGCCGCCGATCGTCCCGACATCCCGGTGCTGATGCTGACCGCGTTCGGCAGCTTCGAGACGGCGGTCGGCGCGGTCCGCGCGGGTGCGTACGACTTCGTGACGAAGCCGGTCGAGATCGAAGCGCTCGCGATCGCGGTGCGGCGCGCGGCCGAGCATCGCTCGCTCCGCGGCGAGGTCCGCCGGCTCCGCGAGGTGGTCGCCAACACGCGCGGCCGCGGCGAGCTGATCGGCGCGAGCCCCGCGATGCAGCGGGTCTACCAGCTGATCGATCAGGTGGCCACCACCGATGCGACCGTGCTGATCACCGGCGAGAGCGGCACGGGCAAGGAAGTCGTGGCGCGCGAGATCCACCGGCGCTCGCGCCGCGCGAGCAGCGGCTTCGTCGCCCTCAACTGCGCCGCGGTCCCCGAGCCGCTGCTCGAGAGCGAGCTGTTCGGTCACGCGAAGGGCGCGTTCACCGACGCGAAGCAGAACCGCCCGGGCCTGTTCCAGCAGGCGAGCGGCGGCACGATGTTCCTCGACGAGATCGGCGAGCTCGCGCTCGTGCTGCAGCCCAAGCTGCTGCGCGCGCTGCAGGAGCGCAAGGTGCGCCCGGTCGGTGGCGAGTCCGAGATCACGATCGACGTGCGGCTCATCGCCGCGACCAACCGCGATCTCGACGAGATGGTCGAGGACCGCCGGTTCCGCGAGGATCTGTACTACCGGATCAACGTCATCCACATCCCGCTGCCGCCGCTCCGCGCCCGCGGCGGCGACGTGCTGCTGCTCGCGCACCACATGCTGCGGCACTACGCGGCGGTGTTCGACAAGAAGGTGCTCGCGCTGTCGGCGGCCGCGGCCGAGCGGATGATGAGCTACGAGTGGCCGGGCAACGTGCGCGAGCTCGGCAACTGCCTGGAGCGAGCGACCGCGCTGGCCAACTTCGAGGAGATCCAGGTCGACGATCTGCCCGAGAAGATCCGGTCGTCGCGGCACCGCATGTCGCTCTCGGGCACCGAGCTCCCCGAGTTGCTGACGCTCGAGGAGATCGAGCGCCGGCACGTGCTGCGCGTCCTCGAGGCTTGCAACGGGAACCGGACCGACGCCGCGAAGATGCTCGGCCTCGATCGCAAGACGCTCTATCGCAAGCTGCTGCGCTGGGGGTTCAACGAGGAGTAGGCGGCGAGGCGCCGTCACGGCGAGGCGGATTGCCCCGCGGAGGCAAGCTGCCCCGCGGACCGGCGTCTAGCATCGCGGATCTGTTGAGGGCCCACGGCACGGTCGCTGCAACGACCCGCCGCTCAACCTTCAGGAGTTCCCGCCACATGCGTACCTTCCTCCGCGTCGCTTTCGTCCTCGGTGCCCTCTCGACTCCGGCCCTCGCCGGTGACCCCGCGCCGACCCCGGCGCCCACGAAGACCACCACCACCACCACGACGAAGACCGCGCCCGCGCCGGCACCGGCACCCGCGAAGCCGGACGCCAAGGCGCCCGCGACCACGAAGACCGATGCGACGGTGAAGACCGATGCCGCGGCGACGACCGACGCGACGGTGAAGACCGACGCGACGGCGACCAAGCCGGCTGCCAGGAAGGCGCGCGCGAAGGCCCCGGCGAAGACCGCCGCGCCGAAGACCGATGCGGCGGCGACGACCGATGCGACCGCGAAGACCGACGCGGGCACGAAGACCGAGACCACCACGAAGACCGCGACGGATGCGGGCAAGACCGGTGGCGATGCGGCGGCGAAGTCGGGCGCGGCGGCGAAGACCACGACGGGCACGGCCGCGAAGACCGTCGACTCGACGAAGGCCGGCGCGAAGACCACGACCACCACGACGACCACCGCGCCCGCGAAGACCGACGCCAAGGCGACGACGACGACCACGACGAAGACCGAGCCGGCGAAGACCGAGCCGGCGAAGACCGAGCCGAAGGCGACCACGGGCGTCAAGGCGCCGGCCGTCACCAGGTAACGAGCAGCTCCCAGCGACGCGAGACGCCGCCGTGACTGGCGGCGTCACGCATTTCGGGCGTAGATGGAGGCCCGGCTCGCCGGGATGCACCATGGCCCGCTCGCGCAGCGTGATCGTCGTCGACCGGTTCGCGCCCGAAGCGGCCGCGCTGCGCGCCACGTTCGACGAGCGGTTCGCGGAGCCGCGGTCGACGCGCGCCGATCGCTTCGTGTGGGACTACTGGCACGTCCCCGGCCAGTACACCGCGCTGCGCACGCCGGCGTGGACCTACTTCGCGCGGCGCAGCTACGAGAGCTTTCACCAGCGCCTCGTCGCGTGGGGGCGCGAGACGCTGGGGTGCCACGACATCTCGCCGCCGTGGCTGTCGAACTACGTCGAGGGGTGCCGCCAGGAGCTGCACGGCGATCTGCCGCATGGCCCGTGGGCGTTCGTGTTCTCGCTGACGAACTGGACCGCGCGCACGTTTCGCGGCGGCCAGACGCTGCTCGTGCGTGACGAGGTGCTCGATTTCTGGCACGACTTCGCGTCGGTGCGCGCGGTCGAGGAGCGCGAGCTGATCCGCGAGGTCGCGCCGAAGTTCGGCCGGCTGGTCGTGTTCGATCCGCGGATCCCGCACGGCGTCCGCGAGGTCACCGGCACGCACGACCCGCGCGAGGGCCGGCTGGTGATCCACGGCTGGTTCGTCCAGCCGCGCCCGTTCATCCGCGGGCCGCTGCCGGCGCGCGCGCTCGAGGCGCGGATCGGCGAGCTCACGCGCCAGCTCGGCGCGTGGATCGGCGCGCTCCCCGTCGCCGGGCTCGTCAGCTTCGCGATCGATGTCGATCGTCGCGGCGCCGCCCACCGCGTCGCGGTGCTCTCCGACACGACGCGCGTGCCGAGCGCGGACGAGGCCGTGCGCAAGCGCCTGGTCCGCACGATCCGCGGCGCGCTTGCCCGCTGGACGTTCGGCGCGCAACGCGATCCGAGCCGGATCACGCTACCGCTCGTGTTCGAGCGCTGACCGCCGCGCCGAAACGCAACGAGACGCACCGGCGCGGTGAAGCGCGGATGCGTCTCGGCTGCGCGGGTCGATGAAGACCCGACGTCGTTGCGGGCTTACTCGTTCGCCTTCTGGCGCGCCTCGCCCTCGAGCTCCTTCACCTTGCCCTCGGCCTGCATCTCTTCGTTATCGATGACCGCGCCCACGCGGTTCTTCACCGCGCCGACGACCTCCTCGATCTTGCCCTTGGTGCGCTCGGCAGCCTTGGCGGCCTCCTGCTTGGCCTCGCCCTTGACTTCCTTCGCCTTGCCCTCGGCCTGCATCTGCTCGTTGCCGATGAGCTTGCCGATGCCGCCCTTGATCTTGCCGCCGATCTCTTCCGCCGCGCCTTCGGCGCGCTTGCTCTCGTTGCTCATGTTGAACTCCTTGATCGGGTTGATGTAGGTGGGTAGAGCAAGCGCCAGGCCACCCGTGATCGCGTCAGGGGCGCGCACGCGAGGGGTGGGTTCGTGGGCGTGCCACAGCGGGCGGACCCGCACGGGCGTCGTGGAGGTCGTACGGCTCCGGCCGTCCGAGGCGGCGTGCCGGTGACCGCGCGGGTCGTCAGCGCGGGATCAGCCGGAACACGGCCGGCGCGGACACCCGGATGATCTCGAAGAGGACCTGCGCGAGCAGCTCGCGCAGCTCGCCGCGCGCGAGCCGGGGGTTCGTGCACCAGTCGAGCGTGGCGTGCTCGACGAAGCCGATCCAGCCCCGCACCGCCGTCTCGAAGCGGGCGTCCCCGGTGACGAGCGGCGCGAACGGCGAGCCGCTGAGGAACTTGTCGAACAGCCGCGTCCGCGTGTCCTCGATCACGGCAGCGACCTCGGGATCGCTGCCGATGCCGCCTCGCATCAGCGAGATGAACGCGCGCGAGTGGCGCGTGATGTGATCGAGATAGGCATCGAGGCTGAGCCGCACCCGCTCGATCGGCGCGAGCTCGATCGGGACGCCGGTGATCGCCGCGACGAGCTCGTCGGCGATCTCGGAGAGCCCCGCGACGTAGAGGTCCCGCTTCGTCGGAAAGTAGTGATAGAGCAGGCCCTTCGAGATCTTGGCCTCGCGCGCGAGATCGTCGATCGACACGTCGTCGTAGGCGCGATCGGAGAACGAGCGCTTCGCGAGCGCGAGGAGCTGGGCGCGCCGCGCGTCGGTCTCGAGGCGGATCCGCGGGCGCTTCGGGCGCGCGGCCGCGCGCACGACTCGACGGGTGGCACGACGCGGGGGCAAGGCGCTCACTATAGCCGCAGTGGTCCCCGCGATTTCGCTTCGCGCCGCATCTCCTATTGACCGTGAGTCAATAGTGGCTAGACTCGGAGCCTTCGCACTCCCTGGAGGTCCCGTGACCACGATCGTGCCCCGCAACCTCGACGCCGACTTCTCGGAGGTCCCGCGTCACTGGCTGGCGAACAACGCCACCGCGACCGCCATCTCCAACGGCGTGAACATGCTGTTCCCCCATGGCGAGCGCTTCTTCGTCCGCTCGGTGCACCATTTTCTCGAGCACGTCGAGGAGCCGGTGCTGCGCGCGCAGGTCAAGGCGTTCTTCGGCCAGGAAGGCCGCCATGCCCGCGAGCACGATCGCTTCAACGACATCCTGCGCACGCAGGGGTTCGAGATCGATCCGTTCCTCGCGAGCTACCGGGCGCTGTCCTCGTGGATCGAGGCGCGCACACCGCCCCGGCTGCGGCTCGCGATCACCGCGGCCTCCGAGCACTTCACGGCGATCCTCGCCGAGGGCGCGTTCTCGCAGCAGATGCTCGACGCCGCCGCGCCGGCGGTCCGCGACCTGCTCGCGTGGCACGCCGCGGAGGAGATCGAGCACAAGGCGGTCGCCTACGACGTGCTGCAGACCGTCGATCCGTCGTACCGGCTGCGCGTCCTCGGGCTCGCGATGGCGACCGTGCTGCTCGGCGGGTTCTGGGTGTGGGGCGCCGCCGTGCTGCTGCGCCAGGACGGGGTGAGCCTGCGCGTCGCGCTCCGCGATCTCCGGGCGCTGCGGCAGCACGATCCGGTGGTGCGGCGCGTGTTCGTGCGCGGCATCCGCGAGTACCTTCGCCGCGACTTTCACCCGAACGACAACCGTAACGAGACGATCGCCGCCGAGTGGTTCGCGGCGCGCGGCCTCGTGATGCCGGAGGCCGCATGAAGCTCACCGACAAGATCGTGGTCATCACCGGCGCGGGTAGCGGGATCGGCCGTGCTACCGCCCTCGCGTTCGCCGCCGGGGGCGCGCGGATCGCCGCGTGCGACGTGATCCCGGCGCGGCTCGAGACGCTCGAGCGCGAGCTCGGCGATCGCGCGCTGCTGGTCCGCACCGTCGATGTCGCCGATCGCGCGCAGATGCAGGGGTTCGCCGACGCGGTCCACGCGCTCGCACCCGCGGCCGACGTCATCGTCAACAACGCCGGCGTCGCGCACGGCGGCACGTTCCTCGACACCAGCCTCGACGACTGGGACTGGCAGCTCGGCATCAACCTCAAGGGCGTCGTCCACGGCTGCCACTTCTTCATCCCGCCGATGGTGGCGCGCGGGACCGGCGGCACCGTGATCAACCTCGCGAGCATCCTCGGCATCTACGCGGCGCCCAACGTCACCGCGTACGTGGCGAGCAAGTTCGCCGTGCTCGGGTTCTCGCAGTCGCTGCGCGCGGAGCTCGGGGCGCACGGGATCGGCGTGACCGCGATCTGCCCGGGCATGATCAACACCGCGATCCTCGAGGACGGTCGGCTCAGCGGCCGGACCGCCGCAGCGAAGGCCAAGCTGTCCGCGGTGTTCAAGAAGGGCGCGCCCCCGGAGCTGGTCGCGCGCGCGATCCTCGACGCGGTGGCCACCAATCCCGCGATCCGCTCGGTGGGCCGCGATGCCTGGGCCGTCCGCGCGCTGCTCCGGCTCGCCCCGCAGACCGCGAGCCGCCTCGGCCCGCTGCTCGCGAAGCGCCTCGGCGTGCACTGAGCTCGGCGGCGCGATCCGAGGCCGTGCCCGGTGGGCGCGAGCAGCAGAGGGCGAGGTTTCGCATCCCGCACCCGGCCGGACCACTGGTGGACGGTGCGCGGGAGCTGCGCCGGATCGCAGCAGTTGCGCGGATTTTCGACGAATTCGCCCGCTGCACAAGCGCGCCGGATAGCGCTAAGGTCGCCGCGCATGAAGCTTGCGACCCTCCGCGATGGCTCTCGAGATGGCCGCTTGATCGTGGCGCGGCGGGACGGCGAGGTCGGCGTGCCGTCCCCGGAGAGCTGGAAGCATCTGCAGTGCGCGCTCGATGACTGGACCGCGGCCGAGCCGGCGCTCCGCGAGCTCGCCGAGCGCCTCGACAGCGGCACGCTCGAGGGCACGCCGATCGATCCGCTGCGGCTCGGCGCTCCACTGCCGCGCGCGTACGAGTGGATCGACGGCTCCGCGTACCTCAACCACGTGCGGCTCGTCCGCAAGGCGCGCAAGGCCGAGCCGCCGGCGACGCTCGAGACCGATCCGCTGGTCTACCAGGGTGGCTCCGGCGATCTGCTCGGGCCGCGCGATCCGATCGAGCTGCACGATCCGGCGTGGGGGCTCGACTACGAGTCCGAGGTCTGCGTCGTGCTCGATGACGTGCCGATCGGCGTGACCGCCGCCGAGGCGGGCCGCCACGTCCGCCTCGTGATGATCGCGAACGACTGCTCGCTGCGCAACCTGATCCCCGCGGAGCTCGCGAAGGGCTTCGGCTTCTTCCAGAGCAAGCCGGCCACCGCGTTCTCGCCGTTCGCGGTGACGCCCGACGAGCTCGGCGAGAGCTGGCGCGACGGCCGCCTCCACGCCCGCGTGCGCTCGACGTACAACGGCGAAGTGATCGGCGACTGCGACGCCGGCGACGAGATGCACTTCTCGTTCTTCGACCTGATCCAGCACCTCGCGAAGACGCGCCGCTACACCGCGGGCACGATCCTCGGCAGCGGCACGGTCTCGAATGCCGACCGCGCGCGCGGCGTGTCGTGCCTCGCGGAGCGCCGGATGATCGAGACGATCGACAGCGGCGCGCCGGCCACGCCGTTCATGGCGGTCGGCGATCACATCGAGATCGAGGCGTTCGACGCCCGTGGCGCGACGCTGTTCGGCAAGATCGATCAGCGGGTCGTCGCCGGCATGACCCCGGGCAGCGCGGCGTGAAGCTCGTCCTCCACAACTACTGGCGCTCGTCGACGAGCCACCGCGTGCGGATCGCGCTCGGGCTCAAGGGGCTCGCGTACGAGTACGTCGCGGTCAACATCCTCCACGACCGCCAGCACGCCGAGCCGTACCGCGCGAAGAACCCGAGCGCGCAGGTCCCGCTCCTGGAGATCACCGAGGACGACGGCACCACGCGCGCGCTCACGCAGTCGCTGGCGATCATCGAGTACCTCGAGGAGCGGTTCGCGGCGCCGGCCCACGCCGCGCTGCTGCCGCGGGACCTCTGGCAGCGGGCCCGCGCCCGCGCGCTCGCCGAGATCGTGAACTCGGGGATCCAGCCGCACCAGAACCTCGCGACCTTGCGCAAGCTCAAGGCGGCGGGCGTCGACGATGCGGCGTGGGCCAAGGGCTTCATCGTCGAGGGCCTGGCGGCGTTCGCCCACGCGGCGGCCGCGACGGCCGGTGCGTTCTGCGTCGGCGACGCGCCCTCGATCGCGGACTGCTGCCTGATCCCGCAGCTCGCCAGCGCGCGGCGCTTTCACCATGTCGTGCCGTACCCGGCACTCCTCGCGATCGAGGAGCGCTGCCTGGCGCTCCCCGCGTTCGCTGCCGCGATGCCCGATCTGCAACCCGACGCCGTGAGGTCCTGATGTCGAAGTCGTCTCCGCTCCCGATCAAGCGCCTCGAAGGCATCCACTACTACGTCCACGACCTCGAGCGGTCGCGCCAGTTCTACACGGGCAAGCTCGACTTCGCGGAGACCTGGCGGAGCTCACCCGAGCTCGAGCAGCAGGGTCGCCAGCAGTCGGCGTGCTTCTCGGCCGGCAACATCAACGTCGTGTGCAGCTCGCCGGTGGGCGAGGGCGGCCGCGCGCATCGCTTCCTCGCGAAGCACCCCGACGGCGTCGGCACGCTGACGTTCGAGGTCGACGACATCGAGCGCACGTTCGCCCTGCTCGAGGAGCGCGGCGGTACCCCGATCGGCGACATCGAGACCTACACCGACGACGGCGGCACGCTGCGCCAGTTCTCGATCACGACGCCGTTCGGCGACACCACGTTCCGGTTCCGCGAGCACCGCGGCTACCGCGGGCTGTTCCCGGGCGCGGTGGCGTACCAGGGCGGCGGCGCCAACAAGTTCGGCTTCCAGGAGATCGACCACGTCACGTCGAACTTCCAGACCATGAAGCCGATGCTGCTGTGGCTCGAGCACGTGCTCGGCTTCGAGCAGCTGTGGGAGGTCGAGTTCCACACCTCCGACGTCGATCCGAAGCGCAAGACCGGCTCGGGCCTCAAGTCGATCGTGATGTGGGACCCCGCTTCGAACGTGAAGTTCGCGAACAACGAGCCGGCGCGGCCGTTCTTCAAGAGCTCGCAGATCAACATCTTCAACGAGGAGCTGCGCGGCGACGGCGTCCAGCACGTCGCGCTCACGGTCGGCGACATCATCGGGGCGGTGCGCGGCCTGCGCGCCGCGAACGTCACGTTCATGCCGACGCCGGGCAGCTACTACGACATGCTGCCCGCGCGCATCGAGGCGACGGGCATCAAGCAGATCGACGAGGACATCAACGTCCTCCGCGAGCTCGAGGTCCTGGTCGACGGCGATCACGACCACGCGTACATGCTGCAGATCTTCCTGCGCGAGTCCGCCGGCCTCTACCGCGATGCCAAGGCGGGCCCGTTCTTCTACGAGATCATCCAGCGCAAGGGCGACCGCGGCTTCGGTGCCGGCAACTTCCGCGCGCTGTTCGAGAGCATCGAGCGCGAGCAGCAGAACGCCGGCGGAGGTCGCCCGTAATGCTCGACCGGATGTGCGTCGGCGACGTCGCGCGCAAGCACCACATCCAGCTGCGCGGCCCGGGTGGCGAGCTGCGCTACGAGGAGTGCTTCACGCGTGACGGGTTCGAAGGGCCGTACACGATCCTCTATCACCTGCGCCGGCCGCACACGCAGCGGCTCGCGCCGACACGGCACGGCTGGGCGGCCCCGGTATCCGCCGGCGAGCGCCCGCTCGCGAAGCGGCACTACCGCACCCCGGAGCTCGCGCGCCAGGGTGGCCCGCAGATCGATGGCCGCATCCCGCTGCTGTTCAACGGTGACGTGATCGCGGGCGTCGCGTTCCCGACGGCCGAGGATCCCGTCTACATCGCCGACGGCGATGCCGATCAGCTGATCTACGTGCACCGCGGCGGCGGCATCTTGCGCAGCGTGCTCGGCGATCTCGCGTTCGTGCAGGGCGACTACGTCTCGGTGCCGCGCGGCCTGACCCATCGCTTCCTCCCGACGCCCGATCTCGAGCAGCACTGGCTGTGGTTCTCGCTGACCGGCGGCGTCCACGTCCCGCGCCAGTGGCGCAACGACGTCGGCCAGCTCCGCATGGACGCGCCGTACTCGCACCGCGACTTCAAGCGGCCGGTCTTCGAGGGCCCGCGCGACGAGCAGATCCGCGAGCTCGTGATCCGCCGCGCCGGCGTGTGGCACGGCTTCGCGCTCGAGGACTCGCCGCTCGACGCGGTCGGCTGGGACGGCACGGTCTATCCGTGGGCGTTCCCGATCCTCGCGTTCCAGCCGCGGGTCAGCTCGATCCACCTGCCGCCGACCTGGCACGGCACGTTCGCCGCGAAGGGTGCGCTGGTCTGTAGCTTCGTGCCGCGGCCGGTCGACTTCCATCCCGAGGCGATCCCGTGCCCGTACCCGCACAGCTCGACCCACTGTGACGAGATCATCTTCTACTGCGACGGCAACTTCACGTCGCGGCGCGGCGTCGTGCCGGGCAGCATCTCGCACCATCCGATGGGGCTGCCGCATGGCCCGCACCCGGGGAGCTACGAGAAGTCGATCGGCACGACGCGGACCGACGAGCTCGCCGTCATGGTCGATACGTACGAGCCGCTCTCGGTGACCGCGGCCGGCCTCGGGATCGAGGACGCCGCGTACCAGGACAGCTTCGTCTAGTCGGCCGGCGCGGCCCGGCTGGCAGGGCGGGATCCTTGCTATGCTCCAGGGAATGTTCGCGCCGCTCCGGGGGATAGCGGTCGTCGTCCTCGTGGCGGCGCTGGGGGGCTCTGCAGTCGCGTCGAAGCTCGCGGTCGGCCGCGTGTCCGCGGAGGCCGACGTCGCCGACGAGGCGGGCGCGGTGACGCTGCTCGTGCACTCCGGCCTGCTCGGCGATGACCGCACGCTCGTGGACCCGCCGCCCGGCCTCACGGTCTCGACCGCCGCGACCGTGCTGCCGTCGCTCGGTGCCGAGCACGGCGTCCTCCTCGATCTCGGCCGCGACGGCCTCGAGCTCCAGCTCACCGTCGTGATCGTCGGCGTGACCGGCGACCCCGACGTCTCGGTGGTCCGCGCGGGGGATGGCGATGTCACCGCGCTCGCCCGCGGCGCGGTCGATCGCGTCACCGCCAAGCTCGGCCTGATCAAGGGGCGAGTCCCCGAGGTCGCGCTCGGCCGGCTGCGACCCTATGCGGCGGCGCTCCGCCTGCGCGCGAAGGATCCGACCGGCGCTGCCCAGGCGCTGGCCGACGCCGTGCCGAACACCGCGCTGGCCGTGCCCGCGATCCCGACGC
>JALZOI010000120.1 GCA_030857245.1 Myxococcota bacterium | reverse complement strand
GTGCTGGCCTCGCTCGGCATCCCGAACGTCGGCAGCGTCCTCGCGAAGCCGATCGCGCAGCGCTACGGGCGGCTCTCGGTGCTCCGCGCCGCGGTCGCGTCGAAGTCGAGCGAGGACATGGTCGCCGAGCTCTGCGAGATCCCCGGCATCGGGGCGATCGTCGCGACCCACGTGGTGAAGTTCCTCAGCGAGCCGCACGTCGTCGAGGTGCTCGAGAAGCTGGTCGCGCGCGGCTTCGACCCGCCCGAGCCGATCGGCGCGACCGCCGACGGGCCGCTCGTCGGCAAGACCTTCGTCGTCACCGGCACGCTGTCGACGCCCCGCGCCGACATCCAGAAGCGCATCGAGGCGGGGGGCGGCAAGGTCGCCGGCTCGGTGAGCAAGAAGACGACCTACCTGGTGGCCGGCGCGGACACCGGCAAGACCAAGCTCGAGGCCGCCGAGAAGTACGGCGTCACCGTGATCGACGAGGTCGGCTTCGAGGCGCTCTTCGCCGCGCCGCCCGCCAGCTGACGGTCAGCTCGTCCGCGCACTCGCGTGCGACATGGTCGCGATCCCGAGCGGCTTGCCCGTGGGATCCGCGAGTCGCGCGTACATCACGCTGACCGCGATCACCGTGCCGTCGCGGCGGCGGCGTCGGGTCTCGAGCATCACGGCCTCGCCGCGCAAGGCTCGCGCGACGGCGCGCTGGTGCTCGACGAGGAGCTCGAACGGCACGAGCTCGAGATCGGTCCGGCCGACGGCCTCACCCGCCGTGAACCCGAACAGCCGCTGGGCCGCCGGGTTCCACGACAGGATCGTGCCGTCCATCGCGGTCGACAGGATCGCCTCACTCGACGCCTCGACGACGGAGACGACGCGCGAGCGCGCCTCCTCGTGAGCCGCGGCCTCGGCCAGCTCCCGCTCGAGCTCGGCGAGCCGGGAGCGCAGCTCGGAGTTCTCTCGCCGGAGCTCGTCCATGGACGACATCTCCGCAGAAAACTACGTGATCGCCGCGCGCTCGCCAACCTCGGTGCGCCCCGCGGGCCGCTATTTCGGGGTGGTCGGCGCGGGCATCGCGCTCGCCTGCGCGTTGCCCTTCTGGAGGTCACGCGCGGCGTCAGCGTGCCGCTGCAACGTGGTCTTGCGCGCCTCGAGCATGGTCTTCAGCTCGGTGTCGGTCGCGGTCGACATCGCGACATCGCTCCGCGCGAGCTCCTTGTCGTGACTCTCGACCATCATCCGCAGGTACTCGCGGTCGAAGTCGGCGGCCTTGAGCTTCTTGAGCGCCGCCATGCCCTCCATCTGCTGCTTGTGGTCGGCGCGATCGGTCTCGGTCGCCGGCTTGGCGGCGGGGATCCGCGCGATGCCGCGCTGCTTCGCGAACGAGACGAGCTCCTTGTCCGCCGCCGAGTGGTCGGTGACCATCATCTCGCCGTACCGCTTGACCGCGGCCGTGCCGTTCTTCTGCGCGAGCTTGCCCATGTCGATCTCCATCACGTTGACGTGATGCAGATGCGCGACGATGGCGGTCTCCTCGGTCGTGAGCTTCGCGCCCTTCCCGGGCTTCGCCTTGTCGGTCGACGTCGGCTTGTCGGTCGGCGCCGTCTTGTCGGTCGGCTTGTCGGTCGGCTTGTCGGTCGTCTTGTCGGTGGTCGATGGCGACGTTGGCGCCGGCTTCTTGGTGGCGTCCGTGGTCGTCGATTGCGCCAGGGCCGAGGCGGGGATCGCGACGACCGTGGCGAAGATGAGTGCTCTGAGGTTCATGGCGGTGCTCCTGGAAGTCGCCGACCCGGGCTGCAAGGGCAGGACCCGTGGTGCAACGTAGGTTTCCGCCGCCTATGTGCGTCAAGATTTCGTGCATGGGGCGGGCGTGATCGCACGCTGGAACCACTGCGCTCGGACGCTCACCCCGCGCTCAACGCGCGAACCGCCGTGACCACCGCTGCGGGCTCGGGGAACCGGCCCGCGCTCTTCTCCACGACCTTCGTCCCGTCCACCCACACGGTGAACTCACCCGAGCTGCCCACCACGAGCTCCGCCTCGACACCGAGCGTCTGCCTCAGCTGGGCCGCCACCCGGGCGGCGCGAGGGCGATACCCTCACGAGTTGCAGTAGCGGATCGTGACCTTCACGGGAGGAAACGTAGCACGCGCGTTCGGGCGCGCCTGAGCCTCGCAGCCGCACCCTCACTGGGCATGACGCTGTGTTATGCGAGCACACCAATTGCACGCTCCGTCCCCATGCCCGCCGACGACAAGAACCAGCAGCCGCAGCATGCCGCGCCCGTCACACCGCAATCGACGCAGCGTCCCCCCGAGAAGAAGCAGCGCGAGCGCTACGACACGCTGAGCGAAGACAACCCCTTGATCTGTCGCGGCACGGACTAGCCAGCGAGGCGCGCGGTGGCGCGCACGCTTGGACGCGCGGTGCGGCGCGAGCTACGCACACGGGGTCGCCAGGCGCGCCGAGGCCGCCAGGCGCGCCAAGGATGGGTCAAGGAGGGGGGCATGATGGCCTTGACCGTGTCGTGGTTGCGCTTGTTCCAGGTCGACCAGAACTCGTCGCGCGAGTAGTAGTTGTGCGAGATCAGCGTCTTGATCCCGCCGAGCTCGCGGAGCTTGTCCTCCATGAGCTTGTGGTGGTTCTTCGACCCGTCCTGCTTCATGCCGTAGATCGCGAGATCGAGGAACAGCTCGTCCTCGAGCCCGGCGTAGAAGCTGTCGTCGATCCACTCCGTCGATCCACTCGTAGTCGTGGACCCGCCGATACGGCACGCACCACAGCGGGAAGTAGCCGAACTCGCGCTCGTACCAGCCGAGGAACTCGTCGACTTTCGAGAACGGCAGGAAGCCGTCGAGGATGATGTCGGGCCGCTCGTCATCGAGCACGAGCGCGATCCGCGTCCAGTCGTACGCGTGCGTGTACGGCACCTGGTCGACGAAACCTCGCGACCGACAGCACGTACTCGTCGGGCGCGTGGATGATGCCATCCATGAAGTCGATGTCCTGCGCCTTGTAGTGGCCCCAGATCGCGGCGCGGTACTCCGCGAGCGTCCGATACTTCTCGTACTGCACGCGCACGAACGGCTTCGCCGGGACGAGCTTGAAGACCAGCCGTGACAGCACGCCGAGCGTGCCGAACGAGCCGTGGACCATCTGGAACACCGGTGATCACCTCGCATTCGAGGCACGTATCGTGGAAGCCACCGTAGCGGAACGACATCGACTCGATCGAGCAGCCGCTGACCGCGCCGCCGATCGTGATGCTTGAGCTCCGGCACGACGATCGGCACGAGGCCGTAGCGCAGCGTCGCCTCGACGAGATCCTGGAACATCACTCCGGACTCGGCGATGCACATCCGTCGCACCGGATCGAGCTCGATGATCGACGTCAGATCGCTGATGTCGATC
The DNA here is from genome assembly GCA_030857245.1 of Myxococcota bacterium. Taxonomy (GTDB): domain Bacteria; phylum Myxococcota_A; class Polyangia; order Haliangiales; family Haliangiaceae; genus JABFXX01. Next base: position 10,325 of record JALZOI010000120.1, on the reverse strand, counting down.
TTGTCGTCGCGCCGCGTGCAGCGCCTCGCACTCGACGAGCGAGTGGCTCTCGCTCAGGACGTGCTGTCGCCGACGTGCGCGCCGGCGAGACACCCACGTGCCGATCGCGAGCGAGCTCGCCGTGAGTGCCGCCGTCGCGAGGAGGGGTCTGGGGAAGCGCACCGCTGCCCGCGGTGCAACGGATAGGCCTCGAGCGGCGCGCCGCCGAGCGCCGGGGCGGCGACGGTCGTGATGATCTCGAGCATTGCGACGGATCAGCTCCATCGTGACTCCGGGGCGCGGCGCGTAAAGAGCACGACTGCATCACCCGCACGCGACGAGCGTGCCCGAGCTCGGACCGATCACCGCCAGATCGCGACCAGAGCGCGATCGGTTCGCAGCACGCCGGCACCGCCCGTCCGGATGCACGGCCAATGCGAGCATCCGCACGCCCCGATCGCCGGGCATCGCAGGTGCAGACGGGTCACGCGAAGCAATCCCAACCCTGAAGGAGCGACCATGGACACGATCGAGAACATCACGGAGAAGGCGAACATGCAGAGCGGACGCGAGGGCGAGGTCACGAAGAAGGTCGAGAAGGTGACGGCGGCGATCCCGTCGATGACGTGGCTGTACCTGGCCGGCGGGGCGATCGGTGGCTCGCTCGTGCTCAAGCTCATGGGCAAGCACAGCACCGCGAACTTCGTGGGCGAGTGGGTGCCGACGATCCTCATGCTCGGCCTCTACAACAAGATCGTGAAGGTGATGGGCAGCGATCGGATGGAGAACCAGGGCGGCATCTCGCAGGGCGGCAAATCGCAGGGTGGCATCTCGCAGGGTGGCCGCTCGCAGGGTGGCCTCTCCCAGAGCTCGATGTCCGAGGGGCTCCCGAGCTACTGATCGACGCTGCCGCGGTCGGGACGTGCCCGCAGGGGGAGCGCGTGGAATGGTGTTGACCAGGCTGCATGCTCTGGCTCGCCCACGCGCTGACCCTGTCGCGGATCCCGATCGGGATCGCCCTCGCGTTCGCCTACGGCGATGCACGCTGGGCGATCGCGTTGATCTTGCTCGCGGCGCTGACCGACGTGCTCGACGGCAACCTCGCGCGCGCGCTCCAGCGCCGCGGTCACACGTCGCCGGCGATCGGCGGCTGGCTCGACCCGCTGATGGACAAGGTGTTCGTCGCGATCGTGCTGGTCGTGATCTGGATCCGCTCCGGGGATCTGTTCGTGATCGCGGCGATCGGCGCGCGCGAGCTCGTGCTGGTGCCGCTCGTCGCGGTCTACCTCGCGCGCCGCCGGCCGATGCGCGAGCTCCGCGCGGATACCCTCGGCAAGATCGCGACGGTCGCACAGTTCCTCGCGGTCGCCCTCGTGATCGGCGTGCCCGCGTGGGCGGTCCCGGTCGCGGTGATCACCGGCGTGCTCGGGCTCGCCGCCGCCGGGCACTACGTCCTCAAGGAGCTCCGCGACGCGACCGCTCCGGATGACGCCGTCGGTCACGCCGGCGATGCGGTCGGCCGGATACAGAGATAGACGCGATCCCCCGCGCAGCGCGACAGATCGACGACGGCCACGTCGGTGCGGTGGTAGCCGCGGAACGTGTGATAGATGCGGACCTTGCCGCCGGGCGGCAAGGCATCGAGGTGGGCCGCGAGCTCGCCGCCGTTGGAGCCCGCGAGGTCCCGGACGAAGACCCGGCCGAGGGCGCGCCAGCGCTGGATCCCGGCGCGCGACGCTTCGGGCTGGTTGTAGCGCTCGACGAGCCCGGTCGGTCCGAGGCGCACCACGCCGAACGGCAGCTGATCGAGCGCGGCGTCGTCGAGGTCATCGAGGCAGACGGGTTCAGTCATGGGAGCGCCGATTCGACGATACCGCCGGTCCGGACGTTACAGCCGCCGGATCTCCGCCTGGGTGCGCGCGGCACCGGGGTCGGAGATGTCGGGATGGTCATCCAGCGGCACGGGGGTGTGGTCCTAGTCGATCCTGAAACTACCAGACCACGGGAGCTGGATCGAGCGCAGCTCGGCCGCGAGCTCCTCCGCCGTCGCGTGGCGGCGACCGGGGTCCTTGTCGAGCGCGCGGACGAGCGCGTCGTCGAGCTGCGCCGACACGCCCCGCAGCGACGCCGAGACCGGCGCGTGGTCGGTGGCGTGCGGCGTGCGGCGGGTCAGCGCGTAGTAGAACGTGGCGGCGAAGCCGTAGATGTCGGACGCGACCGTCGCCGGGGCACCGGCCAGGATCTCCGGAGCCATGTAGCCGGGGGTCCCGAGGATCACGCCGGCCTGCGTGACCTCGGCGTCGTCGGGGACGCGCGCGATCCCGAAGTCGACGAGCTCGATCCGCCGTGGCTCGTGATCGGTCGCGACCACGAACATGTTCGCCGGCTTGAGATCGCGGTGAATGATGCCGCGGCGGTGGGCCTCTCCGAGGCCGGCCGCGGCGGGGATGAACAGGTGAAGCGCGAGCGCGGGCGGCAGCGTGCCGCGCTGCTCGACGAGGTCCGCGAGGTCGGTGCCCTCGAGCAGATCCATCGCGTAGTACCAGACGCCGTCGTCGGTGACGCCCCAGTCGTGGATGCGCACGACGCTGGGATGTGCGATCGCCGCGGTCGCCTGGATCTCGCGCTCGAAGCGCGCGACCGCCGCGGGCTTGCGGCCGTACTCGGGCGACAGGATCTTCAGCGCGACGCTCCGGCGCAGCGCGCGGTCCTCGGCGCTCCACACCTCGCCCATGCCGCCCTTGCCGACCCGCTTGAGCAGGCGGTAGCGCCCGAGCTTGCGGCTCTCGAACACGCTGCGCCGCAGCGACCACATGACGTGACCGCCCCACACCGCGATGATCGCGCCGGCGATGATCACGGCGACGTAGGTCGCGAACACCGCGACGCTGTGGCCGTCGTGGAGCTGGGCGCGCAGGTCGGCGTCGAACCGGGTCGCCACGAGCAGGCCGACCGGATAGATCAGCGATGAGAGCGCGGCGTACGCGACGCCGGTTCGCCACGGGCTCGGCCACGCGATGGTCTGGCCCATCACGATCACGAACAGCGCGGTGACGTACGGCGAGGTCAGGCCGCCCTGCAGGGTCGCGATCAGCATCAGCGCGAACGAGCTGACCGGGAACACCGAGGCGGCGAGCGCCTCGGCCACGCGCGGCGATGGCAACGGCGACCGGAACAGCGGCAAGACCACCGCGACGTGGAACGCCGTGGTCGCGAACCGGACCGCGAGCACGAAGGTCAGCGACCCGGTGCCGATCCAGCGATGGGTGGCGAGATCGAGGCCCGCGCCGCACACGACCCACAGGATGCACGCGGCGACGAGCACGCTGCGCGCCCGGAGGATCTCGGCCGCGTGCTGGTGGCGGTAGATCCGCTCGGCGCCAGCCTCCGATCCCTGCGGTACGGCCCGCGTCGCACCCGTCCCGATCACCGATCCATTGTACGCGGGGCGGGCGGCTCCGGGTCACCGCGGACGCACGAGCCTGCAGGCAACGCGAGCTGCCCGAGCAGGTCACCGACGGACAGCGGGCGCCGCAGGAGACCGCGATCCACCCCGATCATCGTGCGAACCATGCGCCGGCGGAACCAGCCGAACCAGCGGCTCGTCGGGAAGGCGAGATCGCGGAGCCAGCCGAGCGCCCGCGAGTCACCCTGGAAGAGGGGCGTCAGCAGCCGCGTCGCGAACTGGTAGTACTGGAGCTGGCGCAGCCGGGCGGCGCTGTACGCGGCGAGCGCGCGCGGCAGATCGGGGCCGGCGGCGAGGGCGTCGGCCAGCGCGACCGCATCGATCAGCGCGAGGTTCGCACCTTGGCCGAGCTGCGGCGAGGTGGCGTGCGCCGCGTCCCCGAGGAACACGATCCGATCGCCGTGCCACGGCCGCATCGCGACGTCACGGTACTGGCTGAACAGCACGGGCTCGAGATCGTGGATGGTGTCGAGGATCGGCTCGGCGCGGGGCTCGAGGCGCAGGATGGCGTCGCGCCAGGCCGCGAGCCCGGCGGCGCGCCACGCGGGGACCCGATCGGCGCGGATGCTCCAGAACAGGCTGACGACCGGGCCGGCATGGCCGGGCGCCTCGCCGGTCGGCAGGAACCCGAGCAGCGTGTGGCAGCCGTCGACGAGCTGCCAGATCCGGCGCTCGGGGGTGAACCCCGGATCCGGCGCGACCAGCCACAGCGCACCCCACGGATACGCGCGGCTCGTGGTCGGAGGGCCCGCTGTGTGGAGCGCTGACCCCGACCCGTCCGCCGCGACCACGAGGTCGAAGGGGCCGTGCCGCGTGCGGGTCGCGTCGATCAGCCACCGCCCGCGTGCGTCCACCTCGGTGCCGACGATCGCCACGCCGCAGTGGACGATCGCGGACGTCGTGCGGACCTCGGCGAGCAGCGTCTCGAACAGGACCCCGCGGTGGATGCCGAGCCCGCCGAGTCCGCGACGTGCGGCGAGCGCAGGAACAAGATCGCTGCCGAGCCCGCCGAGTCCGCGACGTGCGGCGAGCGCAGGGACAAAATCGCTGCCGAGCCCGCGCAGGCGCGGGTCGACATCCGCGTACGCCAGGTCGATGAGCGGGCGACCTCCACGGCGCACGCACGTCAGGCGGTCGATCGGTGCGCCTCGTACGGTGATCGCGTCGAGCACGCCGAGGCGCGCGAGCGCGGCCTGCCCGGTGGGCTGCAGCGTGAGGCCCGCCCCGACCGCCCGCGGCTCCGCCACGCGCTCGAACACGGTGACCGTGTGACCGGCGCGGGCGAGCAAGGTCGCAGCTGCCGCACCCGCCGTCCCGGCGCCGACCACGGCGATCTGGTACGGGACCATCAGCCCTTTTCCCTCGACGACCATTGACGCACAAGCCGCGTGGCCAATACTCCACGGCCATGAAGCTTCACCTCGCCCTCGCTGCGCTGGGCATCGCATCCACCTTCGGCCTGGGCCAGGGCGTCGCGCCGGCGGCGGCGCGCGGCCTCACCGTCGACGACATGCTGGCCATGCAACGCGTGAGCGATCCGAGTGTGTCGCCGGATGGCAAGTGGGTCGTGTTCTCGGTGAGGGACACGGACTTCGATGCCAACCGCGGCCGGATCGATGTGTGGCTCGCGAGCGTCGATGGCGCGACCGTGCGCAAGCTCACGAGCCACCCCGAGAACGACAGCGATGCCCGGTGGTCGCCCGACGGCAAGTGGGTCTACTTCATGTCGTCGCGCGGCGGCTCCTCGCAGGTCTGGCGGATCGCGATCGCCGGCGGCGAGGCCGAGCAGGTCACGAAGCTGCCGGTCGATCTCAACGGCTTCAAGCTGTTCCCCGATGGCAAGCGGCTGATCGTCACCGCCGACGTGTGGCCGACCGCGAAGACGCTCGCCGAGTCGACGAAGCGTGACGAGGCGCAGAGCAAGTCGAAGATCAAGGCGCGGATCTACGACCAGCTGCTGTTCCGCCACTGGGATCAGTGGGAGGACGGCAAGTACTCGCACGTGTTCGTGTGGACGCCGCCCGAGCTCGGTGGCAAGGCCGACGACGCCCGCGACCTCACGCCCGGCCAGACGACGGACTCCCCGACCCATCCGTTCGGCGGCATGGAGGAGATCAACGTCTCGCCCGACGGCAAGACGGTCGCGTACCTCGCGCGGCAGGGCGGGCGCGAGGTCGCCTGGCAGACCAACACCGATGTCTTCCTCGTGCCGGTGGCCGGCGGCCGCCCGACGGTGCTGACCGCGGCGAACAAGGCGTACGACTTCGAGCCGACGTTCTCCCCCGATGGCCGCTCGCTCGCGGTGCGGCGGATGTCGCGCCCGGGCTTCGAGGCGGATCGCGAGCGCATCGCGATCTACGATCTGGCTACCCGCAAGGAGCGCATCGTCACCGAGGCGTGGGATCGCTCGGCGAGCTCGCTGACGTGGAGCGCCGACGGCAAGACGATCTACACGTCGGCCGATAACGTCGGCAATCACTCGCTGTTCGCGATCGACGTCGCGAGCGGCACGGCGAAGGTGCTCGTCGACAAGGGCACCAACAGCTCGCCGCGGCTCGCGGGTGACCGCCTCGTGTTCGCGCGCGACACGCTGAAGAGCCCGGTCGAGCTGTACAGCGTGAAGCTCGATGGCAGCGAGCTCCGCCCGATCACGAAGCTCAACGACGCGCGCGTCAAGCGCATCACCTGGGGCGACTACGAGCAGTTCTCGTTCAAGGGCGCGAAGGGCGACACCGTCTATGGCTACGCGATGAAGCCAGCGGCCGGCACCGTGAAGCAGGGCGGCAAGGCGCCGGTCGCGATGCTGATCCACGGCGGGCCGCAGGGCAGCTTCGGCGACCATTGGCACTACCGCTGGAACCCGCAGGCGTACGCGGGCCGCGGCTACGGCGTCGTGTTCATCGACTTCCACGGCTCGACGGGCTACGGCCAGGCGTTCACCGACGCGATCCGCGGCGACTGGGGCGGCGCACCGTACGAGGACCTCATGCTCGGTCTCGACGCCGCGCTGGCGAAGTTTCCGTGGCTCGACAAGACGCGGATGGCCGCGCTCGGCGCGTCGTACGGCGGCTACATGATCAACTGGCTGCACGGCAAGACCGACCGCTTCAAGGCGCTGGTCTGCCACGACGGCAACCTCGACGAGCGGATGGCGTACTTCGACACCGAGGAGCTGTGGTTCCCGGAGTGGGAGCACAACGGCACGCCGTGGACGCAGCCCGGGAGCTACACGAAGCACAACCCCATCGACTTCGTGAAGAACTGGAAGACGCCGACGCTCGTGATCCACGGCGGCCTCGACTTCCGCGTCGTCGACACCCAGGGCATGTCGACGTTCACGGCGCTCCAGCGCCGGGGCGTGCCGAGCCGCTTCCTGCACTTCCCCGACGAGAATCACTGGGTGCTCAAGCCGCAGAACTCGAAGCTGTGGCACGACGAGGTGCTCGGCTGGCTCGACCGCTGGACGAAGCGCTGAGTCTCGCTGTGACCTAGCGGGCCGGCGGTCCCTGCCGAGCTAGGTTGCGACGATGAGACGCTACGCCGGGGTCCTCCTCGATGTCGACGGCACGCTCGTCGACAGCAACGACGCGCACGCCCATGCCTGGGTCGAGGCGCTCGCCGAGTTCGACCACGAGATCGACTTCGCGCGCGTGCGCTCGATGATCGGCCTCGGCGGCGATCGCTTGATCGCGACGGTCACGGGCGCGCCCGCCGACTCGAAGCGCTCGAAGCAGCTCAGCGAGCGGCGCTCGAAGGTGTTCTTCGAGCGCTGGCTGCCCCAGGTCCGCGCGCTCCCGGGCGCGCGCGAGTTGATCCTGCGCCTGCGCTCCGAGGGCTACCAGTACGCGATCGCGACCGCGGCGAAGGCGGACGAGCTGGTGCCGCTGCTCGAGCTCGCGGACATCGCGGATCTCTGCGAGCGCCGCACCACCTCGTCCACCGTGCCCGCGAGCAAGCCCGATCCCGCGGCGATCGAGGCGGCGCTGGGCTGCCTGTCCGTCGACCGGTCGCGCGTCGTGATGTTGGGGGACACGCCGTACGACGTCGAGGCCTGCCGCGGCGCGCGCGTCGACATCATCGCGTTCACGACCGGCGGCTGGTCGCACGACGCACTCGCCGGCGCGGTTGCGATCTATCGCGGCCCGGCGGGCCTGCTCGCCGGCTGGGCCGATAGCCCGCTCGCGAGCTGAGCTCGCGGCAGGCCGGGTCCGTCAACGCGTGTCACGTGCTCGTGCCACGTGCTCGTCCACGGTCTTCCACGTCCACGATCAGCAGGCCCGCTAGCCCTTCGCGGACGGCAGCGGGTCGAACGGCATCCCGGTCGCGCGCTCCGTGGACGCCTCGAGCGGCTGGTCGTCGCGGACCGGCTCGATCTCGGCGAGGTCCGTCGGCGCGGGTCCGTTCAGCACGCGGCCGTAGGCGTCGAATCGCGAGCCGTGACACGGGCAGTCCCACGTCTTCTCGCCGGTGTTCCAGTGCACGACGCCGCGGAGGTGCGTGCAGGTCGCCGACCGCATGTGGCAGACGCCGGCCTCGTCGCGGAACGCCGCGACCAGGTGCAGGCCCTTGCGGACCACGGCGCCTTCGCCGCGGGGGATGTCATCGAACGAGGACACGTCGCCGCCGCGCAGCCAGTCGGTGTACGGCGCGGATGACTTCGCGGCCTCGCTGACGAGCGTCCCGATCGCGCGCAGGTGCGAGCGCTTGGGGTCGTAGATCTCGGCCCACCGATGCTCGCCACCGCGGATGAGGCTGGGGATGAGCAGGCCCGCGATCGTGCCGTGGGTGAGGCCATTCCCCGAGTCACCGGTGACGACGTACGCGTGATCGATGTCGGGGCTCTTGCCGATGTGCGCGAGGCCGCCGGCGGGCTCGATGATCTGGCCGGACCACCGCGCGACGATCTTGCCGGCGACCGGGAACCACTTGCGAGTCCACTCCTCGAGCTCGGCCCACTGCCGGGTCGGCTCGCCTTGCCCGACCCGGTGATCGTTGCCGCCGACGAGCAGCACCTCGCGCCCCTGCTCGCCCCGCGTGATCCGGATGTAGTGGTAGGGGTCGAGCGTGTCCCAGTAGAGCCCGTGCGGGATCGTGCCGGCGACGAGATCGAAGCCGAGCATGTACGTGCGGTACGCGGCCTGCCGGATCGTCAGCTTGAGCGGGCTCGTGAACGCGCCGTTCGTGCAGTCCACCGCGGAGCGGCACAGCATCGTGCGGTCGCCGTACATCTTGATCGTCAGCGGCTCGCCCGGCACGATCGACTCGACGTGGACGCCCGTGTGGATCTTGCCGCCGCGCGCGACGACCGCCTCGGCGAGGCCGCGCAGGTACTTGAGCGGGTGGAACTCGGCCTGGCGCGCGTAGCGTAGCGCCGGTCCGGTGTCGAACGGCAGCGGTGCCTGGGCGACGCGCTCGACGACCAGGCCGGCGCGCTGTGCGGCGGCGAGCTCCTTGTCGAGCTCGCGGCTCGCTTCCTCACCGGGCGGGCAGAACAGGTAGCCATCGACACGCTGGAACTCGCAGTCGATCCCGAGCTCGCGGCTCGTGCTCTCGATGTAGTCGATCGCGGCGCCGTGGCTCTCGACCACGAGCTGCGCGCCGGCCTCGCCGTACGCGTCCTCGAGCATCGTGAAGTCTTCGTCCACCGCCGACGCGAGGTGCGCCGAGGTCCGTCCGGTCTCGCCACCGCCGATCGGGCCATCGTCCAGCACGCTGACCCGCACGCCCTGCTTCACGAGCTCGTACGCGATCGTGAGGCCGGCGATGCCCGCGCCGACGATGCAGACATCGGTCTCCGCGTCGGGGGCCTGGTCGAAGTGGGGCTGGTCGACGTCATGCCAGATCGAAGTGGTGATGCCGCCGTCCTTGGCGTTGATGCGCATACGTTGTCTCCCGATCGCTGATGCCCGCGCTGAATGCGCGGGTGGGTTCCTGAAGTCCGCGCCTGCCGCGGTGGTGTTCCGGCAGCTTCAAGGCATGTGCCAGGCCGCCGCACGAGCGCGCATGACACAGCGACCGTCTCGTAAGTACAGGGCCGATCGATCCGCGGCGGCGGCATGTCGCTTGCGACACGCGTCACCAGCAATGCCGCTCCGCCTCGCCCTGGGCTGTACGCTCGCTCTGTTCGCGTGTGGTCGTGACGTCCAGCCCGCGGCGCCGGATGGCGGTGGTGGTGACGACGCGTCGAACACCGCGGTCGATGATGCTTCATCGGGCGATGCCGACCCGCTGTCCGATGCGACCGAGCCCGACGGCACGGGCCCGGACGTCACGGCGCCGACCCTCGTCACGGTGACGCCGCCGGTCGCGGCCGAGGCGTGGCTGCGGGAGCCCATCCGGTATCAGTTCGACGAGCCGATCACGATCGCGGGCGTCAGCGTCACCGCCGGGATCGCCGGCAGCGCGGTCCCCGCGACGGTGGCGCTCGAGGGCGATCGCACGATCGCCGTCACCATCGACCCGACCGCGAGCGGGGTGGGCAGCCTGGAGCTCGAGCTCACCGGCTCGATCGTGGATCTCGCGGGCAACGCCGCCGCGCCCGTGAGCAGCCAGCACCCACTCGCACCCTGGAGCCGACCGGGCACGGATCGAGGCGCAGCGCGCGGAGCTCCCGCCCTCGCCGTCGCGGCAGACGACGCCAGCGTGACCGCTGCGTGGGTCGTCGAGGTCAGCGGTGTGCCGCACGTGGTCGTCAGCCGCCACCGCGGGGCGTGGCAGGCGCTCGGCGGCACGCTCGGGAGCGACGTCTCGTCGGTGGCCCTCGCGATCGACGACAGCGGCCGGCCCGTCGTGGGCTGGATCGAGGGTGGCGTGGCGCGGGTCTCACGATGGAGCGGGAGCGCGTGGGACGTGCTGCCGTCGCCCGGCGCGGGCGCTCATG
>JALZOI010000669.1 GCA_030857245.1 Myxococcota bacterium | reverse complement strand
GCGCAGGCCGGCGCGTCGGGCGTGCTGCTGACGCCGGTCTCCGTCGAGGCGCTCGACGCGGTCGCGCACGCGGACGCGATCTCGCCCGACTTCGACCTCGCCCGCGCGCGCGGCCTGATCGCGACGTCGCTCGTCGATCTGACCGGCGCCGCGACCGAGACGTTGCTCGCCGTCGCCGACGGCTTCACCGCGAACGACTGCATCGTGTGGTGGCGCGACGGGGCCCAGATGGTGCCCACCGCGGCGCGGCCGAGCCCCGACGACACGTACCGGGCGACGATCGCCAATGCCGCGCGGATCGCCGCCGCCGCGGCCGGCACCGTGATCACGCCGGGTCCGCATTCGCGCTCGGTGATCGCGGAGCCGCTGCGCTCGAGCCCGAGCGAGGTCTCGGGGCTCGTGGCGATCGTCGCCGACTCCGGCCGGCGGTTCTCGGCCGCCGAGCGCACGGACCTCAAGGCGATCGCCGCGCGGCTGACCCGCGAGCTGTCGTGGCTGTCGAGCCATCGCCGGCTCGTCGCGGAGGGCGAGCGCCTGCTCGCCACGAGCCTCCACGATCCACTGACCGGCGCGATGGCGCGCGGCGCGTTCGAGCAGACCATCGCGCACGAGGCCGCGGCCGCGGCCCGGCGCAAGGAGCGGTTGACGCTGGCGGTGATCGACGTCGTCGGCTTGCGCCGCATCAACCTGCAGCACCGCCACACGTCCGGCGACGAGGTGCTCGCGCAGGTGGCGAGCCGGATCCGCGCGACCGTGCGCGGCAACGATCCGATCGGCCGGCTCGGCGGCGACGAGCTCGCGGTGCTCCTCGTCGGCGCCACCGACGATCAAGCCGCGCTCGTCGTCCGCAAGCTGATCTACAAGATCCAGTCCGAGGTCATCCGGATCGACGACAAGACGCAGCTCTCGGTGCAGGTCCGCGCGGTGGCGAGCGAGCTCGCGACGGGCGAGCGCAGCGGCGAGGCCGCGGTCGCCCGGTGCTATGCCGCGCTGCGCGCCGCTCCGATCGGTGACGTCCGGATCGTCGCCTCCGACGAGCGCGCGACCGAGAACGACGACAGCGCCGACACCGGCTCGCTGTCGTCGGGCACCATCGTCGGCGGCACCTACCGCGTCGTCCACGAGCTGTCGCGCGGCGCGATGGGCGTCGTCTATCGCGGCGAGGACCTCGGGCTCAACCGCGCGGTCGCCATCAAGGTGCTGCGCTCCGACCTCGCGTCCGATCGCGACCTGGTCTCGCGGTTCCGCGCCGAGGCCGGCATCCTCGCGTCGCTCCACCACCCGAACCTCGTGCAGGTCTACGCGCTCGGCGAGCACGCCGGCGACGTCTACTTCGTGATGGAGCTCGTCGAGGGCCAGCCGCTCTCCGAGGTGCTGCGCGCCACGCTCGACCGCAAGGAGTGGTTCCCGACCGCGGCGGTCGCGCAGATCACGCTCGAGATCGCGGATGCGCTCGACTCGATGCACGCCCTCGGCCTGATCCACCGCGACGTCAAGCCCGCGAACATCCTGCTCGACCGCGAGCGTGACCGCGCCGTGCTCGTCGACGTCGGCGTGGCGGTCAAGGCCGGCGATCAGCGCGACGCGGCGGGCACGCCCGGGTTCGCGGCGCCCGAGTCGTTCCTCGAGCCGACCGACGCGCCCACCACCGATGTCTATGGGCTCGCGGCGACCGCGTACTGCATGCTGACCGGCCGCCCGCCGTTCGGGTCGGGCCTCGCGCTCCAGGTCGTGCAGCGCCAGGTCTCGGATCCGCTGACGCCGCCGTCCCAGCTCCGGTTCACGCTCTCCGAGGCGGTCGACGCGGTACTCGCGAAGGGGCTCTCACCGACCGCGAAGAAGCGGTGGGCGTCGGCGTCGACGTTCGCGACGGCGCTCGGCCGCGCGCTCGAACGGCTGCCGGCCGACCCGCCACCGGCGGACGTCGTCGAGCAGGATCCACTCAAGCGCGGCGAGTCGCTGCTCGCGCCGACCTCCGGCCTCGAGGCCGTGCACGTGGCGAGTGAGCCCGGCATCCGCGTGATCACGGGCGCGGTGCGCGGGGCCCATCTCCGCGTGCTCTCACGCCTGCTCCAGCATCACCTCGGCGAGCAGGGCCTGGCGACGATCGTCAACGAGGCGCCGAACCTCGCGCAGGCGCTGTCGTCGACGCTGGCGCCGCTCGCGTGGATCGAGCTCACCGATCTGATCGCCGCGCTCGAGAGCGCGCGCGGCAAGGTGCCGAGCCAGCTCGTCCCGCGCAAGGTTGGCCGCAACACGATGAGCGCCACGTTCGCGCGGCTGTTCGGTGCCGATCCCGCGTCGGTGCCCGCCGAGACCGCCGTCGCGGCGCTGCCGACGTACTGGTCGCGGTTCCACGACTGGGGCGACATCGAGGTCGCCGTCGGCGACGGCAAGGCCGACATCACGCTCGCCGGGTACCCGGGCTCGACGAACGTGTGCGCACTCGTCGGGGCGCAGCTCGAGCGCATCGTCGAGCTCACGGGCGCGCGTGACGTGATCGCGCAGCACCTCACGTGCGCATGCAACGGGGGCAAGCGCTGCACGTATCACCTGCGCTGGACCCCGGTCTGAACCGACGGTGGGTCGGTCCGCGGGATGCACTGGCTCCCGCCCATGCAGCGACCTGTCCCCTCCGAAGAGTTCGGCGATGTCGACGAGCGGCCCCCCAAGGAAGGCTGATTCGGCGGCCATGCGCATCCTCGCACGCTGGGTCGCCCTCAACGACCGCGTGCCCGCGGCGGGTGCGATCGTCGATCGCGACTTCGTGGTGCTCGAGTCGCGCCGTTCATAGGGGCGCGACCGCACACCGTGACCGGCTGGCAGCGCGGGGCTCGCCGCCCCCGTGTTACTAGATCGGCGATGCGCACCCCGTTCGTGGTCGGCAACTGGAAGCTGAACAAGACCGTCGCCGAGGCCCTCGCCCTCGTCACCGATCTGAAGAACCAGCTCGGCGTGGTGAAGGGCGTCGCGGTCGGCGTGGCGCCCACGTTCCTCGCCCTGCCCGCGGTGGCGAAGCGCCTCGAAGGCAGCGCGATCGCGACGTGCGCGCAGGATTGCTTCTGGGAGACCTCCGGCGCGTTCACCGGCGAGGTCTCGGCGCCGCTGCTCGCCGACGTCGGCGTGACGTGGGCGATCGTTGGCCACAGCGAGCGTCGCCAGTTCTTCGGCGATCGCAGCGACACCGTCGGCAAGAAGGCGCGCGCGGTGCTCGCCGCCGGGCTCGGCGCGATCGTGTGCGTCGGCGAGTCGCTCGCCGAGCGCGATGCCGGTCAGACCCTCGCGGTCGTCGACGAGCAGCTCGCAGGGGGGCTCGCCGGCATGGACGCGAGCGTCGCGCCGAAGCTCGTCATCGCGTACGAGCCGGTCTGGGCGATCGGCACCGGCCGCACCGCGACCCCCGCCCAGGCGCAGGAAGTCCATGCGCACATTCGCGCCCGCCTGGCCGAACGGCTGGGACCCGTTGCCGCCGAGGCGATCCGGATCCAGTATGGCGGCTCCGTGAAGCCCTCCAATGCCGAGACCCTGATGGCCGAGAAGGACATCGATGGGGCACTTGTTGGAGGTGCTTCGCTCGAAGCCGCTGATTTCATTGCGATCGTCAAGGCGGCGCGCGGTGGCTAACGCTTGCACCGAAATAGCCGTTGGGCTAGAAGCTAGGTCCGCACAATGTCTACGCTGATCACGGTCCTGCACGTCATCGTGTGCCTGTTCTTGATGCTCACGGTGCTCCTGCAGAGTGGCAAGGCCGGCGGCATGGGCGCGGCGTTTGGTGGAGGCAATGCCGCCACCGTCTTCGGTGGTTCGGGAGCCTCCGGGTTCCTCAAGCGGATGACGGCCGTCGCCGGCACGATCTTCATGGCCACGTCGATGGTCCTCGCCTACATCTCGAGCCGGAACTCGGCCGATGCGCTCGAGGAGTTCGGCAGTGACCAGCAGAAGATCGCCGACGAGAAGGAAGCCGCGCGCGCGAAGGCGCTCCAGGAGTCGGGCGCCGCGGGCAGTGGCGCAGGCTCGGCGGGTTCCGCCAGCGGCCTGTCGCTGACGCCCGCGGAGACCCCCGATCCGGTGACGCCAGTCGACGTCAACGCGGGGAACCCCGGTGGTGGCCAGACCGGCACCGCGGTGACCCCGTCCGAGACGCCGATCCCCGCCGGGGCGACCACCGCCAAGCCCAACCCGGCGACGCCGGCCGGCATGAGCCCGGCTC
>JALZOI010000119.1 GCA_030857245.1 Myxococcota bacterium | reverse complement strand
GAGCGCGCCCGCGCCGGCCCGGCCGCCGCCGGTGATCACGAACGATCCGGCGATCGGCGTCGCCGACCCCGCGACCCGCGCGGTCGCGCAGGCGCTGATGCTCGAGGGCGTCAAGCAGCGCGACGCGAAGGCGTTCGAGCAGGCGCTCGCGAACTTCCTCGAGGCCTACGCGAAGGTCCCGAGCCCGAGGATCCTGCTCACCATCGCGGCGACGCTGCGTGACATGGGCCGGCTGGCGGATGCCGCGAACACGTACCAGCGCTACCTGCTGGATCCCGCCACCGGCGCGGAGCGCGTCGCCGAGGTCGAGCAGGTGCTCCTCCGGCTCGACGAGCAGCTCACGATCCTGACCGTCCGCGTGAGGCCGCCCGGCGCCGAGGTGTCGATCGACGGTGGGCCGTACGTGCCGGTCGGCGGCTCGCTGCTGACGCGCGTGCGGCCGGGCCTCCACCTCGTGCGCGTGCGCAAGGACGGCGACAGCAGCGAGGTCATGGTCAATGCGTTCGAGGGCGAGCACCAGGAGGTCGCCGCGGTGGTCCCGGTCACAGCCGCGGGGCCCGCGCCCGGCGCGGCTCGGGCGGCGGCGCCCGCGCATGTCGAGGCGTGGTTGACGACCGGCACGCAGTACGGCTCCAGCGGCAGCGGCCGCGTGCGCAAGGTCCGCGCGGGGTTCGCGGGGCCGGAGGTCGCGCCGGTGATCCCGGTGTCCCGGATCACCGACGAGGCTGACGTCGTCGCCGCGCCGCCGAGCCGCGAGGGCATCCGCTCGGGCGTGCTCGGCGTGATGCGGATCGACGGTGAGCTCCGTGGCGCGGCCGGCGGCATCGGGCTCGCGCTGGCTCGCGGGCGCTTCGAGGTCGATCTGCTGGTCCTGCGCTCCGACGTCAACGGCGGCTACGTCGGTGCGCGCTATCGCCTGCTCACCGGCCTGTTCCGGCCGTACGTCGCGCTGGGGATGCCCGGCTTCATGTACGAGCAGATGTTCGATACCGGCGAGACCTCGACGAAGCTCGCCATCGGCGCCCGCGCGGCGGGCGGCGTCGAGCTCGTGATCAACCGCCACCTCAGCGTGCACGCCGACCTCGGGTACGAGCACTTCTTCGGGGACCTCGCCGACGCCGGGTTCGAGACCGACCTGTTCGTGCCAACGGTCGGCGTGATCGGACGCCTGTGAAGAGGCGCATGAAGCTGATGCGACGGATGGTGCCGGTGGCGGTGGCGGTCGTGCTCGGAGCGACGCTCGCCGCGGCCGCGCCCGACCACCCGACGTTCCGGGTGGTGCCGACGGTCACCGTGATGACGCTGCAGGTCGGCCAGGGCGGGTCGGGGTCCGCGATGTTCCGCAACGATGGCGGCACGGCGGTGGTCGTCGATCAGATCATCGCCGATCCGTCGTGCGAGCCCGGCGCGACGATGATGGCGGCGGTCCCATTCACGGTCCCGGGCTTCGGCAGCGGCGGGACGATCACGTACCAGTGTCAGCCCAGCACTCCCGGCATGCGGAGCTGCATCTGGCACGTGCTCTCCGCCGGCAGCGCGGTCGCGGACTACGAGCTGGTCTGCCAGTCCGCCGGCATGCCGAGCCTGGCACCGAGCACGACGACGGGCGTCGACTTTGGCACGGTGATCGTCGGTGGCCGGGCGCAGCAGCTGGTGACGCTGACGAACCTGAGCCCCACGTCGATCACGCAGCTGCACTTCCACACCACGGACATCCACAGCAACTTCGTGATCGGCGCGCCCTGCAATCAGGACGCGCGCGCGTGCACGGGATCGGTGTCGAACTTCGGCCCCGCGCAGACGCAGACGTTCAGCGTCAGCTGCGCGCCGAAGCAGGCCGGCACGCTGATGGCGGACCTCTACATCGCGAGCGACAGCGGCCAGGCCCTGTCCACCACGCTCATCCCGCTGCGCTGCGACGGCGCGGCGGCGATCAGCCCGGTGATCGCGGTCTCGCCGGCGACGGTCGGTCCATTCGAGGTCGAGGCGCGCGGCACCGCGAGCGCGACGGCGACGGTGACGATCCAGAACATCAGCACGAGCCCGGGCGTCCTCGAGATCCAGAGCGTGCTCGTCACCGACAACGTGACCGGCGCGGCCCTCGACTGGAGCTACACGGCGAGCGGCGCATGCTCCGGGAGCTTCCCACCGAGCTGCTCGCTCGCCGCCGGACAGCAGCTCGAGCTCGACGTCCGCTTCGATCCGGGTGCGCTCGACTCGCGCGATGCGCAGCTGCTCATCAACTATCGCGACACGAGCAACAAGTCGCTGATCGTCGAGCTGCGCGGCCGGGGCCTGGGCGGCACGCTCGAGCTGATCGGCGGCACGTCGATGATCGATTTCGGCGTGGTGCCGGTCACCATCTCGTCGGCGGTGACGTTCCAGCTCGCCAACCGCGGCAACCGTGAGCTCACCGCGACGCTCGGCGTCGATCCCTCCGGCGTCCCGTTCTCGCTGATGCCCTCGCCGACCGCGCTCGTCACACCGGCCGCTGCGACCACGGTCACGGCGACCTGCCGGCCGAGCGCCCCGGGCAGCTTCTCGACGACGTTTCGCGCGAGTGCGGCCGATGCGTTCGCCAGCACGCCGATCGCCATCCCGGCGCAGTGCCAGGGCACCACCGCCGGGCTCCACGGCGACCCGACGACGATCGCGCTCGGCGAGCTCCGCCGCGGCACGATGGTGCCGGCGAGGGCGGTCACGATCATGGGCGTCGCCGGCTCGATCGCGCTCGCGAGCGCGGAGCTCGAGGCGGCGAACGCCAACCTGTCGGTGACGCCGCTCACCGGGAACCAGACCCCCGCCACCATCGAGCTCCAGATCGAGGCCGTCACCGACGGGGACCTCGCGCCGAACGGCATCATCGTCACCCCGACGAGCGGAGCGACGCTGCGCATCCCGATCAGCGGCACGATCGTCACCGCGTCTTATGACGTGCCGCCGGAGATCTCGCTCGGCACGTTCTGCGTCAACCAGCCGACGGCCGCCACCGGCGTCCGCCTGACCTCGACGGGGACCGCGACGATCGGGCTGTCGGCGCCGACGATGGAGCAGCCGGACTCGCCGTTCGACCTGCGGTTCGCGTCACCGTCGGCGTACGACGCGATGCTGCCGCCGCTGCGGGTCGCCACCGTCGAGATCACGCCACGCCGCCAGCGGCTGCCGGGCACGCAGGTCGATCGGGTGGTCTGGACCACCGACGTCGAGCAGCAGCGCTCGGCGAACACGACGGTGACGGCGGACTTCGTCGACGAGGGAGCCGCGGCTGCGCCCAACACGCTCGAGTTCGGCAGCGTGCCGCTCCACCGGCTCACGATGAACGCGCAGACCATCACGCTGCAGAACTGCGAGGACACCGAGCTCGAGCTCGCCGCGCCCGAGATCGACGCGCCGTTCACGATCGATAGCCCGAACTTCCCGACCACGCTGATGCCGAGCGAGTCGGCCACCTTCAGCGTCGGCTTCCATCCGACGACGCTCGGTCGCTACCAGCAGACGATGCTGATCACGTTCAGGACCGCGGAGGTCGCGCCGATTCCGATCGTGCTCGTCGGCGAGGGCATCACCGGTGATGGCGACGGTGACGGCGACGATCAGGCTCCGGACCGCACGAGCTTCTACGCGTGCAGCGGCTGCGCCTCCCACGGTCCGACGGGCGCCGGCGCGCTCCTCGTCGCCTTCGCCGTCGCGCTGCGGCCCCGC
Source organism: Myxococcota bacterium (assembly GCA_030857245.1). Taxonomy (GTDB): domain Bacteria; phylum Myxococcota_A; class Polyangia; order Haliangiales; family Haliangiaceae; genus JABFXX01. The sequence goes on along the minus strand of JALZOI010000119.1, from coordinate 10,032 downwards.
CGTCGCCGGGGCTCACGGCTCAGCGGCCCGCGCCGGAGCGGATCTTCTTGAGCTCGCTGAAGAACAGGTCGACCTCTTCGCGCTTCGTGTAGAAGTGCGGCGCGATGCGGATGCCGGCGCCGGGCCGGTGATCGCAGAAGAAGCGGCGGCGGTTGAGCTCGCGGCAGACATCGGCGGCGCCGACGAAGTCGAACACCACGGAGCCGCCGCGGAGCTCGGCGGAGCGCGGGCTGTTGAGCTTCATGCCGAGCTCGTCGACCCAGTCCATGCAGGCCTGGGTCATGACGAGGCTCTTCTCGCGGATCTTGCGGACCCCGATCTCGCCGATGATGCGCTGCCCGGCGCGCGCCTGGTAGAGCGCGGCCACCGCCGGCGTGCCGCCCATGAAGCGCCAGATGTTATCGGCATAGCTCTGGTCGGGCATCGTGAACGCGAACGGCGCCTCGTTGCCGAACCAGCCGGTCACGCGCGGCGCGAACTGCTCGATCAGATCCTTGCGGACGTAGAGCCACGCCGCGCCCGGGCCGCCACACACGTACTTCACCGAGCCCCCGCACGCGAACGACACGCCGAGCTCGGTGACGTCGATCGGCACGGTGCCGATCGACTGGTAGCAGTCGAGGATCACGTGCGCGCCGACCTCGCGCGCGCGATCGCAGATCTTGCGGACATCCTGGATGTACGCCGACGAGAACACGACGTGCGAGATCGGGACCGCGAGCGTGTGCTCGTCGATGGCGGCGCACATCGCGTCGGTGTCGATCGTGGTGCCGTCCTTCGATGGGACGAGCACGCACTCGGCGCCGCGGCGCTGCTCGGCCTGCCAGACGTACGACACCGTCGGGAACTGCAGTGCCTCGTAGACGATCTTGTTGCGCTCCGGCTTGTACTCGAAGCACGAGGCGACCGTCGCCATGATGCCCGAGACGTTCTGCTGCATGATCACGGTGCCCGGCCCCGCCGAGATGATCTTCGCGATCCGCTCGGCCGCGCGATCGACCTCGGGTAACCAGTCACTCCACGCCGTGATCGACTTCTGCTGCCAGAGGTCGAAGAACTCGCCGAGATCTGCTTTCGCCTGCGCGGGAACGCAGCCGAGCGAGTGCGAGATGAAGTGGACGCAGTCCTCGAGCGCCGGGAACTGGGTGCGGTACTCGAGCAGGCTATCCGCGACGAGGTCGGCCATCCCGCTGGCTTATCACGAGGCGGGCGTCGGGGTCGGGCTCGGGCTCGGGCTCGGGCTCGGGCTCGGGCTCGGGCTCGGCACGTCTGGCGGGGCCGCCGTCGGCGCCGCGGGCGTCGTATCGGGCACGCTCTCCCAGTCGACCTTCGGGGCCGGGGCGGTCGCTGGCGCGGGCTCGTCCTCGGAGCCCAGCCACAGCGCGACGCCCGCGATCAGCGCGAGGCCGACGCCGACGGCGCCCGAGGTCGCGAAGCACTTGGCGTGCTCCGACGAGGCGAGCTCGCAGGTGCCGAGCGCGAGCGTGCCGGCCACGGTGCCGGCCGCGATCGCAGGATGCCGGACCGCGAACGCGCAGCTCGGCGCCGTCGCGAGCAGCGTGGCGAGGATCGCGCTGACGAGCAGTCGCTGCATGATCGGCGGCATCAGCCGTGATAGCCTGGGTCGTTGCCCTTGGCCGTCTGCGCCGCGGTCCAGTCGCCGAACACCTCGTCGCGCACATCCCACAGCGCCGGGAAGAAGCGCGTCTTCATGCCGTGCGCGAGCAGCTCGGAGTGCTTGCCCTTGAGCGACGGCGTACCGGTGCCGATGATCCGGTAGACCAGCATCAGGTGGCGAGAGCGCCAGGTCTGGAGGAGCTGATCGTAGTCGACGAGCCCCTCGCAGAGCTGCAGCAGCTGGTGGTGCGTGTGCGGCGCGTCGTAGATCTGGCGCAGCGTGACGCCGGCCTTCACGAGGAAAGCCTGCACCGCCGGCCACACGACCTCGCCCGGCAGCTTCAGCATGGTGCGAAACCCCGGCGACTCCTGTCCCGAGCCGCGACCCAGGCCGGTGCGGATCGTCATGTAGTCGGTGGGCGCCATCGTATCGAGCAGGTCGACCGAGTGCAGCAGCACGCGCTGGACGGTGGAGACGCGATGCAGCGTGGTGACCGCGCGCGCGACCTCACCGGCGTCGAGCAGCTGCGGCAGGAAGCGCAGCTCGTGCTCGATCAGCTTCATGTACAGCTCGTGCGCCTGGTGCACGACCTGGAACTGCATCTCGTCGTGGCAGCTCAACGCCTCGGGCGCCTTCTGCAACGAGAGTAGCTCCTCGGTGCGGATGTACTTCTCGTAGTCGGTCAGGGGCGCCATCCTGCTGGTGTCTACCACATCGGGGCGGAGCATCGCCCGACGGCCAGGGCGTGCAGGCGATCGCGACATCGGCGAAGCCCGTCGTCCTCGAGGTCGGCCGCGCGCGATCGCGATCGGGGTGTGGTGACCCGTCCGGCAGATCGCGCCGCGACCTTCGAGCGAGTCACCGGGCGCCCCCGCCAGCCCGGATGTGAGCGCTGCTGCGAAATCTCATCTATTTGTTATCACTGGATAAACTAAATGATTGTTAGCACTCGCCGCCAGGGGTTGCCAATGCGGAGCCCCGGTCTTATAGGTACGGCTCGAAACCAAACTGGAGACACGAGCTCATGAAGATCCGTCCGCTGCACGATCGCATTCTTGTCAAGCGCCTCGAGGAAGAGTCCAAGACCTCCGGTGGCCTGTTCATCCCCGACTCCGCGAAGGAGAAGCCGATCCAGGCTCGCGTCATCGCGGTCGGCGCCGGTAAGCGCGACAAGGACGGCAAGGTGATCCCGCTGGACGTCAAGGCCGGCGACAAGGTGCTGTTCAGCAAGTACAGCGGCTCCGAGATCAAGATCGACGGTGACGAGCACCTGATCCTCCGCGAAGACGATCTGCTCGCCGTTCTCGACTGACCCCCGCTGCTCTCGCCCGCAACAAGGATACGAACATGGCTGCCAAAGAAATCATTTTTTCGTCGAACGCGCGCAACGAGATCGCGAAGGGTCTGAACCTCCTCGCCAACGCGGTGAAGGTGACCCTCGGCCCGCGTGGCCGGAACGTCGTCATCGAGAAGTCGTGGGGCTCCCCGACGGTGACCAAGGACGGCGTCACGGTCGCGAAGGAAGTCGAGATCGAGAACAAGTTCCAGAACATGGGCGCGCAGATGGTCAAGGAGGTCGCTTCCAAGACCTCCGACGTCGCCGGTGACGGTACGACCACCGCGACCGTGCTCGCGCAGGCGATCTTCAACGAGGGCTCGAAGCTCGTCGCCGCCGGCCTGAACCCGATGGACCTCAAGCGCGGCATCGACGCCGCGGTCACCTCGATCGTCGATCAGATCAAGGCGATGGCGACCCCGACCAAGGGCAAGGAAGACATCGCGCAGGTCGGCACGATCAGCGCGAACGGCGACACCGAGATCGGCGAGATGATCGCCGAGGCGATGAAGAAGGTCGGCAAGGAAGGTGTCATCACGGTCGAAGAGGCCAAGACGATGACCTCCGAGCTCGACGTCGTCGAGGGTATGCAGTTCGACCGCGGCTACCTGTCCCCGTACTTCGTGACGGACAGCGAGCGCATGCAGGTCGTCCTCCAGGACGCGTACATCCTCACGCACGAGAAGCGGATCTCGAACATGAAGGAGCTCCTCCCGGTGCTCGAGCAGGTTGCCAAGCAGGGCAAGCCGCTCCTGATCATCGCCGAGGACATCGACGGCGAGGCGCTCGCCACGCTCGTCGTCAACAAGCTGCGTGGCACGCTGCAGGTCGCCGCCGTCAAGGCGCCGGGCTTCGGTGATCGCCGCAAGGCGATGCTGCAGGACATCGCGGCCCTCACCGGCGGCCAGGCCGTCACCGAGGACCTCGGTCTCAAGATGGAGAACCTCACCCTCGCCGACCTCGGTCGCGCGAAGCGGATCTCGATCGACAAGGACAACACCACGATCATCGAGGGCGCCGGCGCCAAGGAGACGATCGAGGCGCGCGTGAAGACGATCCGCCGTGAAGTCGAGGAGACCACGTCGGACTACGACCGCGAGAAGCTCCAGGAGCGCCTGGCGAAGCTCGTCGGCGGCGTCGCCGTGATCAAGGTCGGCGCTGCGACCGAGGTCGAGATGAAGGAGAAGAAGGCGCGCGTCGAGGACGCCATGTACGCGACCCGCGCGGCCGTCGAAGAGGGCATCGTCCCCGGCGGCGGCGTGGCGCTCGTCCGCTGCATCGCGGCGCTCGACAAGCTGACGTTCGATGATGACCGCCGCTATGGCGTCAACATCATCCGCCGCGCGCTCGAGGAGCCGCTGCGTCAGATCGCCGGCAACGCCGGCGTCGATGGCTCGATCGTCGTCGCCAAGGTCCGCGAGGGCTCGGGCGCGTTCGGCTTCGATGCCGCGAAGCTCGAGTACGGCGACCTCGTCAAGGCGGGCGTCATCGACCCGGCCAAGGTCGTCCGCACGGCGATCCAGAACGCGGCTTCGGTGGCGGGCCTCATGCTCACGACCGAGACGCTGATCGCCGAGAAGCCCAAGAAGGAAGACAAGAGCGGCGGCGGTGGTCACGGCGGCCACGGTCACGACTTCGAAGACTGATCCTTCGCTCTCGTAGACGGACGGGCCGGGCAGCAATGCTCGGCCTGTTTGTCGTTTCGGGGCGCGAGGCGGCGGCGGTGCGGGTGCGCCTGGAGCTCGGTGGCGGGGACCGAGGTGTCGGTGAGCTCGTGGCGGTGGACGAGCACGTGCCACGTGCCACGTGCACGTCGATGAGTGCGTGGTCACGGCCGCTGACGCCTGCACCCGCCTGCTACCCGGGCCAGCACGCCGCTCGTCCGGAACGCAAAACGGGCCGAGCGGTGAAGCTCGACCCGTTCTCCTTCGGTACCTGGCCCCGCCGCTCGCGCGTCGGTGTCAGGCCCCGTCACTCTTGCTTAGAGGACGCGGATGTTCTCGGCGCGCGGACCCTTCGGACCACGACCCTCGTTGTAGGACACCTTCTGGCCCTCGCGGAGCTCCTCAAACCGCACGCCTTCGACGGCGGACATGTGGAAGAACAGGTCAGTTCCCGAGCCGTTCTCGATGAAACCGAAACCCTTGTCAGTCAAACGCTTGATCGTACCTTCAGACATCGTCGTAGCTCCTCAGTAACAAGATGACCTTCGGAGGAGGGGCCGACACAACGTCCGCCCAAAACAGTTCCGCCTCGGTCAGTCATCTGTTTGGCCCAAAAAACCCGGCGAGAACAGCGGATAGTGACAGGGATTTGGTTTTTCCTGCGCGGGCGCCTCCGGGAGGCCTCTGCAGGGCGCTGTGAGGGGGATCGGGCGACCACCGCGGGGTGAGGAGAGGTGCGACAGCTGGTGGCGAGCAGGGGACGCTGCCCCGCTCCGCCGTGCCTGCCCCGGGGGCCTCGTCGACGAGGCGGTTGCTGTCGCGGAACGAGACAGCTGTCGGATTCCTTCGCAGCGAAGTCACGTAACTGCGTGAGGGGCGGCGCCATCCAGGGCATGTCCGTTGCTACCGTGCCCGCCCGATCATGCAGCTCGTCCCCCGTCTCGCACTGGTGCTGTGTCTGGGAGCTGGCGCTGCCTACGCGCAGCCGACCCCGCCAGCCCCCTCGCCCTCGCCGCTGCCCGAGGGCGGTACCCCGATCGAGGGCAAGGTGTTCAAGATCTCCGGGCGCGTCATCGACGCGCTCGGCCGGCCCGTCCGGAACGCGCTGGTGCGGATCGAGACCGGGACCGACGGGGTGCGAACCGACCGCAACGGGCGCTACCGGATCGATGCTCCGCTCGGCGCGACGCTGATCATCGAGGCCGCGACGTTCAATGCCGGGCTCGCGACGGTCGCCGGGCTCGCGCTCGACGACGTCGTGCTGCTGACGCTCGAGCAGACCAACGAGACCATCGAGATCACCGGCGAGGCCCCGGCGGCCGCGCCGGGTGCGGCGAAGCTCGATCGCGAGGAGCTCCAGCGCGTGCCGGGCACCGGCGGAGACATCGTCCGCGCGCTCACCGTGATGCCGGGCGTCGTCAACCTGCAGATCCCGCTCGGCTACTCGGGCGTCGTGATCCGCGGCTCGTCGCCGCAGGACTCCAAGGTCCTGATCGACGACTTCGAGGTCCCGGTGCTGTTTCACAACATCGGCTTCCGCGCGATCGTGCCGGCCGAGACGATCGCGACGCTCGACTTCATCCCGGGCGGCTTCGACGTCGCGTACGGTCGCGCGTCGTCGGGCATCGTCAAGCTCGACACCCGCGCCGGCAGCGACGAGCGCACCACGCAGGCCGAGGTCTCGTTCATCGATGGTGGCCTGGTGGCGCAGGGCCCGAGCGGCGGCAAGACCACGTACATGGTGGCGCTCCGCCGCTCGACGATCGACTTCGTGTTGCCGACGCTGATCCCCGACAGCGTCGATCTCTCGCTGACCACGGTGCCCCGCTACTGGGACCAGCAGCTCCGGGTCGACCACCGGCTGAATCGGAAGTGGGCGCTGACGTTCTCGACGCTCGGCACCGACGACATCTTCGAGCTCTACGCGACCAAGAACGAGGACGCGAAGGACAAGCGCTTCTTCAACCGCACCCGGTTCTTGCGCACCACCGCCGGCGCGCAGTGGAGCGACGGGCCGTGGAGCGCGAAGCTCGCGGTCTCCGGCCTCATCCAGGAGTTCACGTTCGAGCTCGGGCGCTACCAGTACATCAAGACCAAGCTCGGCCAGGTCACGCCGCGCGTCGAGGTCACGCGGACCGCCGAGCAGGCGGGCGGGCTGACGAAGGTCGTGTGGCGCACCGGCGCCGAGGCGCAGATCGGTCGCTACTCGATCGACCTCGCGCTGCCCGTCGAGCCGCGGGAAGGCGAGCCGCAGCCGGAGTTCGATCCCGAGGACACGTCGACGCGGTTCAACGACACGCTGTGGACGCCCGATGCGACGGCGTGGACCGCGCTGCAGGCGAACATCGACAAGCGGATCCGTGCGACGGCGGGCCTCCGCGCCGAGGTGTTCGGCCGCGGCGAGGAGGTCGCGGTGCAGCCGCGCGGCGAGCTCCAGGTCAAGCTCGCGAAGCCGTGGACCGTGCGGCTCGCCGCCGGGGCCTATCGCCGCCCCCCGCAGTACCAGTCCGAGCTCCTCACCGAGACGCTGCTCGCCGAGCGCTCGGCGCAGACCATCCTCGGCCTCCAGTACGAGCCGCGCGAAGGCATGCGCGTGCAGGCCTCGACCTACTACACCGACCGCACGAAGCTGATCACGCGCGAGCTGGACGGCACGCTGTCGAACAACGGTCGCGGCACGACCTTCGGCGGCGAGATCCTCGGCACCTACCGCGGCGGACCGTGGTTCGCGTGGCTGACGTACTCGTACTCGAAGTCGCAGCGCGTCGACCAGCCGGGCGGCATGGAGCGCCTGTTCACGTTCGACCAGCCGCACAGCATGAACGCGGCGCTGAGCTGGAAGCAGGGCAAGTGGACGCTCGGCGGCCGCTTCCAGCTGTACTCCGGCCTGCCCTACACGCCGCCGATCGGCTCGGTGTTCGACAGCGATCGCAACGTCTACGTCCCGCTCTACGGCGAGATCAACGGCGAGCGCGCGCCGATCCACCACCAGCTCGACCTCCGCGTCGATCGCGCGTGGAAGTGGGGGCCCGTGGAGATGACGGGCTTCCTCGACGTCCAGAACGTCTACCTGAACGAGAGCGTCGTGACCTACTTCTACGGGTACGACTACACCCAGCGCAGCGCGTTCAAGTCGCTGCCGATCATCCCGTCGCTCGGCCTGCGAGGTGTGCTGTGAGATTCGTCGCCCTTCTCGTCCTCACGTGCTCGTGGTTCGGCGCGACCGGCTGCGATAACGATCTCGATCCGCCGTGGCAGCTCGAGCACGACCGCATCGTCGCGGTGCGCGCGACCCCCCCCGCGATCCCCGCCGGCGCCCGCTCCGAGCTCGACGCGCTGCTGGCGTTCAAGGGCATCGGGACGAGCGAGGCCCCGCCCGAGGCCGCCATCGTCGTGGCGCCCGCGAGCCTGGCGTCGGCGCTCGCGAACGAGGGCGGTCGCTGGGTCGTGACCGCGCCGGACGAGGCCCGGCTCGCCGCCGCGCGTACCGAGCTCGGGCTCGCGGCGGATGCGCCGGTGCCGCTGCAGATCGGCGTCGCGTACGGCGCCGGCACGCTGACCGCCGTCAAGACGGTGTGGCTCGGCCTGGCGGCCGAGCATCCGACGCTCTCCGCGATGACGATCGACGACCAGCCGATGGAGAGCATGACCGAGCTCGTGGTCGGCAAGCTCGTCGACGTGCGGCTCTCGATCGAGGCGGTGGAGAGCGATGACGTCAACTGGCTGACCTCGTGCGGGACGATGCACGACTTCGATCTCCCGCAGGCGTACCTGCGCGTCGAGGAAGAGGACCCGGAGAGCGGCCAGCTCGCGGTCGTCCTGCGCGACGATGCCGGCGGCGTCGCCTGGCGCGTCTGGCCGATCCGCGCGGAGTGAACCCGGTCGAGTGATGGCGGCGTCGCGCCGCCGGCGCCAAAAACTTGCGGGCGCGCGCGCGCGCATCCGAAGATCATCGGGATGCGCTGGATCGCCCTGGGGTTGTCATGGCTCGCCGTCGGCTTCGCGGCCTGTTCCATCCCGCCGGAGGTCCAGGCGCAGCTCACGTGCGACGTGATCTGCGGGTGTCTCGCCGGGCCCGCCGACCTCGATGCCTGCACGACCGGTTGCATCGACGAGGCGCAGTTCCGGAACCTGCCCGAGGACTGCTTCGAGTGCATCCAGGCCCACGCGAACGCTTGCTCGACCCTCGAGCAGGACTGCGAGGATCTGTGCGACGTACCCCGGCCCGAGCCCGACGACGACGCCCCCCCGATGGACGGAGGATCCTGATGAAGACCTGGACCGTGACCTGCGCGCTGTGCCTGACCGCTGGAACCGTCGTTGCCCAGCCGGTGACCCCGACCGATCCGATGGTGGACCCGGCCCCGCCCGTGGAGCCGCCGCCGCCGCCGCCACCGCCGCCCGCCGAGCCGCGGACCGTGGTGGTCAGGCCCGCCGCGCCGATGACGCAGCCGATCGACGATGACCGGCCGACCGGGTTCTCGATCGGCGTCGGCTTCGGCTACTCGCTACCGACCTCGCTCGAGACGCCGAACGTCACGAGCGTGCGGTTCCGGCTGCCGTCGGGCCTGACGTTCGAGCCGCTCATCACGCTGACGACCGCGTCCAACGAGACCGACGTCGGAGCCACCTCGACGGACACCGAGTCGGAGATCGAGATCGGCGCGCTCGTCCGCGTTCCGCTGCGGATGCGCGGCCGCGTCGATCTCGAGGTGCTCGGCGCGTTCGCGGTGCGCAACGTGTCGTCGGAGCCCGAGGCCGACAACATGGATCGCACGGCGACCGTCGTCGCCGCGAGCTACGGCCTCGCGGTGACGAGCTGGATCACGAGCCACTGGCAGGTCAGCCTGTCGGCGCTGAACCCGGTGTTCGCGACCGTCAAGACGAGTCAGGAGATGGGGCCCGGCGCCGAGGTCGTCAACACGCAGACCAAGTTCGGTCTGGTGTGGGACCCGTCGGTGATCTTCATGGTCCACCTCTATCACTAGGGGTTGCGAGCTCGCGCGCGAGCGCGGTGTTGCTCTCGATGGGCGAGCGGGATACGACAGGCCATGGGTTCGCCTGCCGGGTCGATCGCCGGGTCGATCGCCGCGGCGGTGGTCGGGCACTATGCGAGCGTCAAGCGCGACCTGCCATGGCGGCGGACCCGCGATCCGTACGCCATCTGGGTGAGCGAGATCATGCTGCAGCAGACGCGGGTCGCGACGGTGATCCCGTACTGGGAGCGCTGGATGGCGAAGTTTCCGACGGTGTCGGCGCTCGCGACGTCGCCGCTCGACGACGTGCTCGCCGCGTGGGCCGGGCTGGGCTACTACTCGCGCGCGCGCAACCTGCACGCGGGTGCGCGCGCGATCGACGAGCGCTGGGCGGGGGCGCTGCCGCAGCGCGCCGCCGAGCTCCGCGCGGTTCCCGGG